>JAJDNK010000122.1 GCA_022340715.1 bacterium BMS3Abin03
ACTTCCGCCATTGTTATCGAGTACTGCAGCAAAGATACTTTCGGAATCAAACTTCGGTAAGCAAAGCCAATCGATTGAACCTTGTTTGGAAACTAAAGCCGCTGTCTGGAAATCACCTATTAAATAATAATCTTTTATCGGGGTCATTTTACTTCAGAACTCTTTTTATGTGTTGTACTATAAGTTAATACTTTCATTAATAACATTCTGCCGGAAAGGAAATCGGTTTGTTAGATTCTTTTTAAATCCTATTTAAATTACAAAGTGCTGCACAAGGGAACATGCAGCACTTTCTCTTTTAGTTGATCTTTTATGGAAGAATATAACTTAACTTTTCACAGAATTATTTATCCTTTATTTCAACAACAACATTTTCCTTGTTGAGTTAAATGATCCCGATTTTAGTGTGTAGAAATATAGTCCGCTGGAAAGATTAGCTCCATCGAAGTTAAATTCATAAGTACGTCCGGCTTCAGCAACTCCTTTGAAAATTGTTTCTACTTCTTTACCGAGGATATTATAAACTTTCAAAGTGACTGATTCAGATTTTTTCACTACAAATTTTATTTTTTTAACCGGATTGAACGGATTCGGATAATTCTGTTCAAGCATAAAATCAAAAGGCATTACACCGGCATCTACATTAACTTTCTTACTGTATTTAAAAGAACCATCATTATCAATCTGTTTTAACCTGTATATATATTTACCATACAATGCATTTCCATCAATGTAAGAATAATATCTTGGCTTGTTACTGTTGCCGTGTCCTGTAATAAAAGTTAGTCTTACCCAGTTAGTATCTCTTAAATTCGTCTGCATTCTTTCAACTTCAAAACCATAGTTGTCAATTTCATTTTCTGTTTTCCAATCAAGCTGGACGCCTTCATTTGCTAAAACTTCCGCTGTGAAAGAAGACAGCTCAACCGGAAGTGCCGTAACAGGAACCACTCCGAATACTGTTCCCCAACGACCATCCTGAGTTGGATAAGAACCAAGTATAGTACCCCGGCTTATTGCATATTGATTACAGACATAAAATGTTTCATCATCCGACGGATCAACACATACTCCGGAATAATCCCCCCATCTGTTATCACTGCTGGAAAAAGTTCTGTAGTAATAGTCTAATCCTGCTCTTAAGGTGCCGGGATTAATAGTATAACCTGCCGGATCGGATGAAAGCCTGCCTGTATAGTAGCAACCGGGATAAATAGTGGAGGCTGATGCTGAAAATCCAATACAAATATCATTGTTTGAATTGACAGATATCGCAGGGAAGAAGGTATAACAGCCGGTAGCTATACTTTCACCACCAATATTTCCCTGGTCTGATACACTTAATGAGCTTAATGTTGCTGTACTTATACCTACCCAGTGTGAAGTAACTTCACCTGCATCTGTTCCGGATGGCGGAACAACAGTGAAAGTAGTCCATAAAGTATTATTTCTCCAGACTGCATTTTGTGTTCGTCTATCATTAGTAGCAATTCTGTTTGAAGTTCCATTCTGAGGAGCATTTCGGTAAAAGCCAGTGGTGTTGTCAATATTTCCCAATGTTACATCCTGACCGGTGAAAGTAGGAGAAGAAAGCGGGTTGTCTACCCTTATAACGTGAACATATTCATTTCCTAAACCTGATAAACCCGAATAAAGCACTAAAAAAGTTCCGACGCCTGCTGGTGGTGAACCAAACATTTGGGCTGGTTGATACGACGCAGTATATCCATTTCCTAGAGTAATGTGATCATGAACCGTAACAGTTGCTGCACCACCCGAATAAAAAAGAGATTTCGCTATTATCCACAAACGACCCCCCGTATAACCATTACCTGAAAATGAAAACATATTTGCTGTTATATAAACAGCATCAGTACCAACTGCCAAGCCCGGATAATCTACCCAGGAAGTTGATCCTCCAACGACGATTGCTGAATTAATTGAATGAAAATACCACCCTGCGTTGGGATCACTCGTTTGGGAAACGGCGACTAATATTCGGGAAATAAAGCTTGCGCTCTCTTGTTCTACTGCTACAACCACAAACCGGTCATTGTACTGATCATAAACAACTTTTGGATCATAAGTGCCGGAGATGGGGCTCAAAGATTCAAAAAAACTTCCGGAGATTGAACTACTACCATTCATTCCCAGTCTTTGACTATTCTCAAGTGTTCCCGATTTTGTAAACCACTCAATTGAAGTGTTCGCAACTAAAACGAAGTGATTAGGTCCGACTGCACCTATGGGATCCGGGGGAATATGATAGTAGTCTCCATTAGCTGCATCCTCATCGAAATTAATACCTTCGTATGTAGTAATCGCTTCAGTGGATTCAATTCTTTTAAATGGAGTATATTGTTTACTTACTTTAAAATTATCTGCTCGTCCTGATTTTATTGCTTCCTCTAACATTAATGCATACTTAGCCCCGGATGAAATGCCCGGTGTTTCTTTCACCTCTACTTTATTCTGTGAAAATCCAATAGTAGTGAGATAAATAAAATATATGAAAATCGGAAAATTCTTCATCTAAAGAACATCTTTTAATAGTTATAAGTAACTATATACAATTATCATACGAAACCAGAATTGTATTAATCATTTATTATTACCCGATATTCCTTACTTCCTGAAGTAAAATATACAATATTGTCACAAGTTCATATCAAATATGTCGTTTCATTTACCGAAAACGATCCGCCACATAATAGTTGTTACATGACAAATAATTACGTGGTATTATTTTTCACCTGTTTATCAGGATGGGTTTGTGCCTTCATAAGCTGATCATTATTTCAGCAGCAACATCTTTTTTGTGGAACTAAAATATGTAGATTTTAATGAATAGAAATAAAGTCCGCTCGGAAGATCAGATCCATCGAACTTAACTTCATAAGTACGCCCGGATTCTGCTACACCTTTAAAAAGAGTGGCAACTTCTTTTCCTAAAACATTAAAAACCTTTAATGAGGTAAGTTCAGAATTTTTCACTGCAAATTTTATTACTGTAACCGGATTGAAAGGATTCGGATAGTTCTGTTCCAGAACAAAATTACCAGGTATAACACTGACATGTGCGTTAACAATATCACTGTACTCAAAAGAACCATCGTTATCTATCTGCTTCAAACGGTATGAATATTTTCCAAAATTAATTTTGCTATCAAAGTACGAGTATTGATGGGGAGAATTACTGTTGCCGCTGCCTTGAATAAATCCTAATAGCTGCCAGTTTTTTTCGTTTGTGCTTCGTTGTACCTCAAAGCCATAATTATTCACTTCAGTTACTGTGATCCAATTAAGCTCTATTCCGTTTTCTGTTACTGAAGCAGTAAAAGAGTTAAGTTCAACCGGCAAAGGGAATGCATTCTCAAAAACTTTATTGGCATCGGCTAGACCATAACCATAAGTATTATCATAGTTCGTACTACCCAGATCATCTGTCCAGTCGAACAATGCCTGTTTAATTTCAGAAGCTGTGCTTTCCGAGCTTCCACTCCATACAAGAGCAAGTACACCTGCTATATGTGCAGAGGATGCTGAAGTTCCGCCAAAAGATGTAGGAAAACCTCCTGCACCGGTAACAGATACGAAGTCGGCACCCACCACTTTAGGTGTTTGTCTTACTTCATAAACCGGATATTGAATTGTCGATGGTCCGTTGGAAGAAAAATATTCTATTGTATTTGGATTAGAAACATCTACGGCACCGACAGAAACTACCTCATCAACTGCTGCATGACCATAAATCCCGTCTTCTGATTTTATATTATCAATATAATTATATGCCCCACTCCCGGGATAAATAAAAACCTCAAGATTTTTCGATTGCGCCGATCCGTATTTTACAACCTGGATATAATAATCAGCATTCCCTGAAGTAGATTTAGTATAGCTAAGTGATTCAAGAGGATCCTGTGTGCCGGTTTGATAACCGATGCTGGATGCAACAAGTTGATTGTCGGAATAACGACAAAGATACAAATCATAATCATTATTTGAGGCACCAAACTGATCATCCCACTGTAATACGACAATAACATTTTCTCCCTGATCAAGATTAACATACAGATAACGATAGCTTGAAGTTCCTTCTGAAAAATCGTGTCTGGATGTTGCCCCGGAGGTTGGATAGAAATCACCCTGGTAGTGTGAATCGCCTGCGTTTCCACAGGCAGAAACATAGATTATATCATTAGATGAAAGAACAGATGAAAGATGAGAAGCTATTGTTCCATCCTCATAAAATGGCTGCGTTAGCCAACCTATATCGTCTACTATAACATTACAACCTGCAGCAACTAAGTTATCAATTGCTGTGTTAAATGCTGTCGCATTAGCACCTGCATCATGAAAATATAAATCGGCACCCGGATCAAGATCATATATTATTTCAAGCATAGCAGTGCCTTCATCACCGCTGCCCGCACTCAACACATTTAAACTTGAAGGAAGATCACCTGTATTTCTTGATGTAATCCAATTACTAACACCATCAGAAATAACACCGACTTTAATTCCTGTTCCATCTGAAGAATAGTTACTACGAACCAGATCGCAGGTATGTAAAACATCTCCTTCGGTTGTTACTGATCCACTATAAGTAACCGGTGGTAAAACTGTTCTTACAGAATTAACGTTTTCAAGGGCAACAATAGTTTCCAGGTTTTTCACTTTTACCCAGGCTACCACAATATTGTTTTCCTTATCATAATCAGTTATTTCGGTTGTTAACTTTTTAATCGCCGAAATTGAATATCCATCCTTCAGATTGATATACACATAAACATCCCCTTCCTTTACTCTATCATTAAAAGCTGACTTGCTGTTGTTGAGCCTGATCTGTTTTAAACTTTCCATTGAACGAACGTGTTCTTCAGATGTAACTGATCCCGGAAGTAACTCGCCATCAATAACCTGCAGGAGATCGCTGCTAAGCTTCTTTCCTGTATTGTCCAGTTTTCCTTTAAGTTCATTGATTTTCTGAACTTCGGAATTGTTATCTATTGATGATGTTGTTTTATAAGATGTAAAATGCCGGTGTAATCGTTTATCAATAATACCGTCATCCTGTGCCTGAATAATGTATGTAAATACCAGGAAGGCACACGTTGTTGCAAAGAGATGTTTTAACATGGGATTGTACCACCTCAATCCTTAATAATTTATTGATTCAATAAAAAATGATTTTAATACAACTCCTCACCTGCAATTGTATTAGCGGAAGGAACTACAACCATACTCTTTTGTAACAGGTATGCTGTACTCGGTTGTACTTACTGTAAAGTTTCATCGATTAATCATAAAAAATGCCAGACTATTTTTTATAATGAAAGAAGAATGTGGCAATTAGTTGAAAATTTATAATTTCCAGATAGTTAATAGTTTTCAATTATTAATTGATCATAGTAAGTAAAATCTGCTGCAAAAATTTTTATAAGGCAATTTTGTAACATATTGTAGCAGTTTTTCGGACAATAGATTTATATTTATTCAATACTAATTGTTATCATTTGTCATTAAAAAATATTTTCTATTTGTTGAATTGTTAATAAAAATTTCCTGCTATGGATTTTATTCCTTCTTATGTGAAATTATTACACAACGGTGAGCTCCGCATACGAGCTGAAACGGCCTACAAAAATCTGGCTTCCTGTACAAGTTGTCCGCGTGATTGTGAAGCCAACCGTATAAAAGGTGAATATGGAATTTGTACAAGCGGTTATTTGCCCGTGATTTCATCTTACACCCCACACTTTGGAGAAGAACCTGTTCTTTCGGGAACAAGAGGTGCCGGAAATATTTTTTTCGGGAACTGCAACCTTAAATGCATTTACTGCCAGAACTATGAGATAAGTCAGAATCCTTTGTCAGAAAAGAAGAATGAAGTTACCCATGAACGACTTGCTGAGATAATGATAGAACTACAAAATAAAAATTGCCATAATATCGGACTTGTGTCTCCCACTCATTTCTCCGCAACTATTTTAAAATCAATTTACCTTGCTTCACAAAAAGGATTGGAACTTCCGATTATTTACAATACAAACGGGTATGATTCAGTTGATATGTTGAAACTATACGACGGGATTATCGATATCTACCTGCCTGACTTTAAATACGGCAACAGCGTGTTTGCCAAGAAATATTCCCTTGTTGATAACTACTTTGAAAAAGCAAAAGAAGCAATAAAAGAAATGTTCAGGCAGGTTGGTGATAAACCGGTTTACAACAAAGGTGTTATTGTAAGAGGTATGATCATACGGCATTTGATTTTACCAAATGATCTATCTGGAACAAAAAAAGTTTTTCAGTTCATTGCAGAAGAGCTGAGCCCCGATGTTCATATTTCACTTATGTCCCAGTATTATCCAACCAACAAAACATACAAAGACATTCTTATTAATCGTTCAATATTTAATTCCGAATACGAGAAAGCATTGGAATTACTCGACCGCTACGGTTTACAAAACGGTTGGATACAGGAAATGGAAAGCTCAGGAACCTACCGGCCTGAATTTAATAATGATAGGATTAATCCTTTTAAAAATTAATATCTCAGACTATTTGTTTTTCTAAATTAAATACCCTCCATTTTACACTTTCAGTTTTTCACATTTTAAAAAACCAATTCCGGTATTTATGTTTAACCTGTTTGTCGGTCGAAATAATCAGAGAACAATAAAACTTTATGCATAAACCTCTTACCATCTTAACATTAACATTTTTAGTCATTCTGCAATCTGCCTGCCATGAATCTCCACAACTTGTCAGTGCTAAAAACGGTATGGTCGTTTCTGTTAGCTCCTATGCTTCCCGGGTAGGAATCGATATTTTGAAAAAAGGTGGTAATGCAATTGATGCAGCTGTTGCTGTGGGTTTTGCCCTTGCTGTTACTTACCCCTCGGCAGGAAATATAGGCGGTGGCGGTTTTATGGTTATTCATCTTGCAAACGGAAAAAACACTACAATAGACTTCCGTGAAAAAGCCCCATTGTCTGCCAGCAAAGATATGTACCTGGATAAAGCCGGGGAGTTTGTACCCGAGCTTAGCCAGGAAGGTGCTACTTCGGCAGGTGTTCCGGGAAGTGTTGCAGGGCTGATCTATGCATTAGAAAAATACGGGACTATGCCGCTTGAAGAAGTTATACAGCCCGCAATCGATCTTGCAAGGAACGGATGGAAGCTTGAAGAAAGAGATGCACGTTACTTTAATAACAATATTTCTTTATTCAAAAAATACCCGTCATCATATAAAATTTTTACAGAAAATGGAGAATCTTACAAAGAAGGCGATCTGTTTGTTCAACACGACCTTGCATGGACCCTTGAACAGATAAAAGAAAAGGGAAGGGATGGATTTTACAAACATTTTGTAGCAGAACTTTTTATAAAACAAATCCAGTCTATGGGTGGATACATAACACGCAAGGATCTTCAAAAATATCAGCCGGTTGAAAGAGAACCGGTAACCGGGAGCTACCGGGGATATAAAATAGTATCGATGCCGCCGCCAAGCTCCGGTGGCATTGCATTGATAGAGCTGCTTAACATTCTTGAAAACTATAATCTGAAAAAGGATAAATGGGGAAGTGCTTTTTACATTCATCATCTTGTTGAAGCTATGAAGTATGTATATGCAGACAGGACATATCATCTTGGTGATGCGGATTTTTACCCGGTTCCTGTAAAAAAGTTAATCTCCAAAGATTATGCACGAACGATTTTTAATAAAATAGAATTTACGGGAAATCATGTAATTCCATCGAATGAAATAAAATCTTTCGATGTTGTGTCATATCACGAAAGCAACGAAACCACTCACTACTCTGTTTATGATTCTTCCGGTAATGCGGTTAGTACAACTACAACCATTAACTCATCATTCGGATCAGGGATAGTTGTTGACGGTGCCGGATTTCTTCTTAATAACGAGATGGATGATTTCAGCAGCAAACCGGGTACACAGAATTTGTACGGATTACTGGGTACGGAAGCAAATTCAATACAACCGGAAAAAAGAATGCTGAGCTCAATGTCGCCTACAATTATTTTAAAAAGAGGTAAGCCTTACATTATTGTGGGATCACCGGGAGGTTCAAAAATTATAACAACGGTTCTGCAGGTAATATTAAATTGCATCGATTTTAATATGAACATACGTGAAGCAATTGATAAACCCAGAATCCATCACCAGTGGTTACCGGATTCAATTTATTATGAACAGTCAACTCCCGGCGGGACATTAACGAAAGAAACAAAAGAAGAGTTGATTAAAATGGGGTATGCTCTTGTAGACAAAGGTGCGGATACAAGAATAATCGGAATTGCAGAAGGAATAGTAATTGATCATCGCAATAAGATTATTTACGGTGCTTCCGATCTGCGTGGCGGTGGTATGGCTGTAGGTTATTAGCAGCTAATCACAAACAACTCATAGCAACACAAGTATATCTACTCTTCATAAATTCTACGTTAAATTGCCAATTGTTAATTGTTTGTCAAAAACAAACCTGCTAAATATGCAGTTCTCCTCTTAACATAAAAACAAATCTTCTCAGAATTTATTCTTTAAATTAAATCCGGATTTCAAAACATTTAAAAGATGTAGAGATGAATAAAATAATTTCTTTTACTCTCCTCTGCGGAATATTAATCAGCACTCCCGCCCAGAGCAACATTACTTTTCAGGTAGATTTAAAGGAACCAATCATACAAAACCTTTTTTCCGAAGCTGCCGGTGATATCGTAGTGGTAAGAGGCAGCTTTGAGGGATGGAGAAGTAATGATTTCAAACTTAATGATGACAACAACGATTCAATTTATACCGGCACATTCGCTATAAATGCAAATTTAATTTCAGAAATAGAATACAAGTATTGTTTGATAAAAAACACGGGGGAAGTTAACTGGGAATGGTTTCCGGAACCGGACAATATTCCCCATGGCAATCGCGGGTTATTTCTTACAGGCAAAGCACAATCTACATCTGTTGAAAAATTTCACCTCATTAATTCAATTAAAACAAATGATGAGGATAAAATAGTATTTAATACCGAAGAGTTAAAAGAAGATTTCATACAACTAAGACGATCACTTGAAAAAATTCATTGTGCTTTATATGAATACACCAGTAAGGAAGAGTTCGATAATCTGTTCAATAACCAGTTTAAGAAAATTAACAAGCCGATGGAATATCATGAATATTTTAATATTGTTACGCCATTGGTGGTTAAGATAGGTTGTATGCACACCGGAATATGGATGCCGGGTGAATTCTGGGATTTGGGCAGAAAGAATTTTTTCCCTCTTCAGCTTAAGTTGATCGGAGGAAAAGCCGTTGTTACCGGATATTATAATGACACTGCACAGGTACCAATTGGATGTGTAATTCTAAAAATTGATTCCCGACCGATAGATGAAATAATCAAAGATGTTGAAAACACTATTTTTTCAGATGCGATGAACGTCCAGTTTCAGAAGGCGGGCTTTGAAAAAAGATTCCCGATGATTTATACAAGCATATATGGATTCCCTGATAAATATGTAATAACTTACACGCTGCCGGGAAGTAAAACCAAAATAACAACTATGCTTGTTCCTGCCGATCTGGAGTCCGTTAGAAAAATTGCATTTAAAAATTTCCAGCATCCTTCACTCACCCTGGATATAGTCAAAGAAAAAAATACAGCAGTTATTACTATTCCCACATTCAGTTTTTACGATCGTGTGAAATACTTTACAAATTTTTTAGATAGCTCATTCAAGAAAATAAAAGATAAAAGTATCACCAATCTTATTCTCGACTTACGCGGAAATGACGGTGGAGATCCTTTTTGCTCAGTACCTCTTTTTTCTTACCTGGAAAAGGAACCTGTAAAATATTTTGCTGAAGAATACGGGCATTATTCCGAATTTGCTAAAGTCATTCCGCTTGCTGAAAATAACTTCAAAGGAAATCTTTATACTCTCATTGATCACCACTGCGGTTCTACGAACGGACACTTCTGCGCTCTTTTGAAATATCATAAAATCGGTAAGCTTGTTGGAACGGAAGGAGGAGCAACATACAAATGTAATGCAAGAGTTGAAGAATTCAGACTTAAAAACACACACCTTATTGTTAATGTTGCGAGACAGACGTACACTGCAGCCGTTGAAGGAATGGATAAGACAAAAGGTGTGGAACCCGATTATATTATTGATCAGTCGTATGATGATTTCTTAAATGGAAAAGATACAATTATAGAATTCACACGGAATTTAATTTTAAATTAGCATAATAAAATATTTAATCAGGGTGAGTAAAATGAATTTTACGATCTTTTTAGCAGTACTCGCGTTTATAGCCGTCGCCTGGTATATAGTATCAGGTATTATGATAGTTAGCGAACTTCAGAAAAGGAAGCAAAAAATTAACTTCATTTTCATAAAGGTAATGCTTCCGGTCTATGCACACAGCTATAAAAAAATAACTTTTGATGAAACGGGTAAAGTTGGTTCGCTGTTTTATCATTGGGTAATCGCTATTAATACAGCACTTGTTTTAGGCATAGCTGCAATAATTTCCAATTCGTTAAAGTGAAAGGGTGAACGTAATGAATAATCTAAAACAAAATATCTTTATAACAATAGCTTTGTTCATGGTATCGGCAACTATCTCATGTAACATTGCACAGGAAGATAAAAATCTAACCGATAGTCCCGGATTAGATAAAACCTATTTTGCAGTAGAAATAAATAATGTGATCTGCGGATATTCCGAATCATCAGAAACTCCGATAAAAAAAGACGGGAAAGATTTGATTAATCAGGAAGTGGATATTTTTGTCATGCTTTCGATCCTCGGAAGTGAATTCAACACAGAAATAAATGCAAAGTCAACAATCGATCCGGAAACCAGAAAAGCCTCTGCTGTTATCACACATATAAAGCAGGGATCAACTGATATTAATATTGAATTGAAAGTGAACGGCAACAAAGCAACTATCAATTCTCCGCTGATACCGCAATTGAAAGAAATAGATATTACACCCGAGACCGTTATAGGTTCAGACGAGATGTTTACAAGGTTGAAAAAGGATTTTTACTCAGAAGGAAAAACCAAAGTATCGTATAATATTCTTGAGTTAATGGATGGTGAGGTTCAAACCTCTGATTTCAAAAAAACAGGCGAAGAAACCCTCTCACTTGTGGACAGATCTTTTAATACAACCATTATTGAACAAACCAATACCAAAACCGGAATGAAAACCACCTATTGGCTTTCACCCGATTTTGATTATTTCGTACAGTTTCAAGTGTTGAACAGAAAGATTTACCTCTCCGACCAGGGTGTGATAGATAGAATAAAAGTTGCAAACATGGATGAAAACTTTGTTACAAAAACCAATGTTGCAATCTCGGATGTCCAATCTTTATCCTATATGAAAGTTGATGCCGTTATCGAACCGATCGGGCAAAAATTTACTCACGATGACTTGACCGTACCCGGACAAAAATTTACAGGAACAGTAAAAGAAAATCATATAGAAGGTACATTTGAAATTTCTCATACAAGATATGATGGCAATGATGCCCCGCCATTTCCGCCGGACTTTAACGACCTTAACATCAAACAATACTTAACTGCAGACGGAAGAATTGAAAGCGACGATCCTGTATTAATTCAGAAAGCAAACGAAATAACATCAGGTTCACAAAATAGCTGGGAAGCAGCGATACGATTAAGCAAATGGGTTGCTGAAAATATTCATTATGCTATTCCTGGTGGCGGCACTGCAAGAAAAACCTATGATATTCGTGCAGGTGAATGCGGTGCCCATTCATTCCTGCTTGCATCCTTCTGTAGAGCTGTAGGCATTCCGGCACGGGTTGTCTGGGGTGCAATGTACGTTCCGAACTACGGCGGTGGTTTTGGTCAGCATGGATGGAATGAAATTTATATGGGCAATGCCGGTTGGATACAGGTTGATGCTACCGCTTTAGAACCTGATTATGTAGATGCCGGACACATTCGTATTTCAGAATACCAATCAGCATCAAGCAATTTCAATGGTAAGAAATTCGATATAATCGATTACAAACTTGGTGATAAGCAAACCGAAACAACTGATTTAGATCTCGAAGAGTATTTCGGTAAATATTCAAACCTGGAAAGCGGAAAAACCTTCGATGTATTGGACAAAGAAGGCAATCTCGCGGTCGATATTCCAGGCAACGTAGTACTCCCGTTCAATCTGCCGGCTGATGACGGCAAATGGAGCTGCAAGTTAAGTCCGGCTGTATACCTGGAATTTACAAGGGATGAAGATAATAAAGTTAATCAGATGCTTTTACACGAGATTGCACAGATGATAAAACAATCCCCGCCGGATACTATAGATCCTGAAGTCCCGGAAGATATGAAACCTTATTTGGGGAACTACTTGTTTGCTGCAATTAACCAGGTGTTTACGGTTTCGTGTAAAGATAACACGCTTGTTGTCCACGATCCAACTAAAAATGAAGATATCAAGCTACAACCTCCCAATGAAGAAGGCGGATGGTGGGACGAGTTCAATAAAAACATAATTTACTTCGATAAAGATGAAAAGGGAAATGTTACTACACTGAAAGTTGATGTGGCTAATAAGTTTAAGAAAGGCGAGCTTGCTTCAAACAGGCTTGAAGAATTTATTAGAAACGAGGGAATAGAAATCGCAAAGCAGAAGTATCAATTGCTATTATCAGAAGATGATCCAAATCTAATTTTTTCTGAGGGAAGCTTAAACTTACTGGGTTATAAATTTATGAATGAAGGAAAAATTAACGAGGCAGTAGAAATATTTGAGATGAATGTTGAAGCGTACCCCGAATCATTTAACGTTTACGGTAGCCTTGCTGAAGCCTATTTGAAAATGGATAATAAAGAAGAAGCAATCAAAAATTATAAGAAATCGCTTGAGCTGAATCCCGAAAATGAGCATGCAAAAAAAATGTTAAAACAAATTGAAGGACAGTAAAATGAGTAAAATAACTATTCAAATAATTGTCCTGTGTTTTACTTTTTGCATTATTGACAATATGTATGGACAGGATAGTCAGAATACAGGGATTAATTATCCTGAAGGTATTACAATCGAATATGGCTTCGGAAATTATGCTGTAACGGATGAATATATATCAAAAGAAAAATACTCCGGTTCACTCCCGTATTACAGTATAAACTGGACAACTC
>JAJDNK010000131.1 GCA_022340715.1 bacterium BMS3Abin03
CAGATAGTAAATAACCAGTCATCAAGAATGATTTCATCAAAAACCGAAGCTAAAGCAGTCATTCTTCTTTTAAGAGATGCGAGATCGTTCGGATCGTTATAACAGCAAGGTCCGCCTTTTTCCGATGTAGGAACCATCGCACCAACTGGTGTGATTCCAATTTTGCGGAAACGGTCCGCAACTGATTTCATTAAATCTACATCTTCTTCACCCCGGTTTTTCCCCTCAAGGTAAACCTTTTGGATTTTAATAGGAGCAAAATATTCCATTGTTTTATTGAAGCTGTCTTCATCTGCAAGCAAACGATGAACATCTCCATTTGTGAAAAACAACGCATACTTCAGATTTTTCCAGCCATCTTTAGTCTGGGAGAAAACAGATTGTGAATTAAGAATCATCATTATAAAAATGATTACAAAAGACACTGAATTAAGTATAAATCTTTTCATTTTAACTTCCCGGTTATTGATTTGTTTGCAATTGGTTTCCTTGCTAATATACTTATAATGCTATTTACAAAACTCATCATAAAACCGCAAAAAGTTTTAATGTTGCCGAATATGAAATGATTTTAATCGGCAATTGCTACGGAACACGCATAAACTGATTTTGCACCACCTTTTAACAAAGCTTTCCCACATTCTTTTATTGTTGAACCTGTGGTTATAACATCATCCACGATAAGAATATTTTTGCCAATAATTTTCTGTTTGCTTCTAACCTTAAATGCATTGGAAATATTTTTTTCTCTTTCTTCAAGATTAAATGCGGTTTGTGTTTCTGTGTAACGGGCTCGTTTCAATGCTTTTGCGCTGTTTTGAATTTTAAGTTTTCTGCTTAATCCTTTTACAATATATTCAGATTGGTTATAACCTCGTTCAGCTTTCTTTAAATAATGTAGAGGAACAGGAACAATCAAATCGATATTCCAATTATTTATTTGTTCTTCAAGTTCTTTCCCGATTAAACTGCCAAGGAATTTAGCATTAAGAAATCTTTTATTGTATTTAATAGAATGAATAAAAGATTGCAGCGCTTTATCTTTCTCAAATACAAACAATGAAGTAAAGCCCGATATGATTTTTGTTGATGTAAACTTTCGTTCAAACTCTGAATTTAGTCTGTCTGCATCTGCTCTTTTTATTGTAGAAAAACATTCATCACAGATACATCTTTCTGATTCGGAAAGTTTTTTATTGCAGGCAGGACAAAACCGTGGTAAGAAAAAATCAATATAAGGTGTGATATTAAAAATTTTGTTTTCCTCCAATTTTATTTAAACTTCATAAAAAGTCATTCCGGCGAATCCGCTAACACGGGTGAGTCCGGAATCTTCAATGTTCGGATTCTGAACGAGCCAGAATGACACCAATTTAAATAATAAATGTTCTAAAATACTATCTTAAAGCATACCGGCTCTTTTTCTCAAAAACCACTCAAGTGAAAATAAAAATATTGCTATTATAATCAACCACTCATCTGACCACAGATTAATTTCAGAAGTAATAATCTTTTCTTTCTTTGAGTTTTCATTTACTTTCTCAATCTCTGTAAGCGCCTGTTTGTAGTTTGTCTCATCAAAATATTTTCCTTTTGTTTCATTTGCCAGCAAGTTAAGATATTCATAATTCATACGTGGATTCAGCATTTCGATATCCAGGTCACCGACGTTAAAAATCCCTTTATCAGTGCCAAGTGTTTTGCCATTTAGTGAAGCACGCCCAGTGTAGTTGAAATCTCCTTTTTTATCAATCCTGATCGATCCTTCGTACAAACCATTTCCAACACTTGAAAGGTTAAGCCCATATCTTTCATTACCGGAAGTAATATTTAATTGCACTTCCGCATCTGAGACCGGATTAAGAGATTCATCGTAAACTTGTCCTTTAAATTCAACCTCTTCACCGAGCGAATAATTTTTCTTCGAGGTTTCTATTTTTACCTGTTTGTTTTCATCTGATGTATTAAGCCATTTTACAGAGTTCAAAATAAACTTGTCGAACAAATTGTATTTTTTTCTAACGGTTTGGAGTTTCCACTTCCAGATACCGTTTGCTAAAACTGCTATCGATCTACTTCCATTAAAATTGCGTGATAAGATTAAAGGCGAATTCAGCACGTTATTGTTGATCTTTATTTTGGCAATAACATTGCTTTCCGGTTTTGTAATAAAATCAAATGAAGGCTGAAAAACCGGAGGAAGATTATTCCATGCATCGATAATATTTGTAGCGTCGTTTTGGATAATCGGATTATCTTTTTGATTTTCAAATACCTGCGGTTGAACTTCTCTGCTTGGACCGGATTCAGTTCTAACTGTAAAAGGAAGTGAAGATTGAAAGTTATTCAGAGAATTCGCATTTGTTGAATTCGAAACCAAAATAAAAAATGGAATTTTGTCTTTTGTAATTCTTACCGCGACTTTATTTACTAAATCAGAACTGCTTTCTGTTGAAGGAAATCCGATTAAGAAGAAAACATCTGCGCTATCAATAAAACCTACCGATTCTTTTCCTTCACTTTGATCTTTATTTATTTGAATAAAACTTTTTACTCTAAGATTGTTGTCCGATTCCATCGCTGTCCTTATAAAAGTCAAATCGGTTGAAGGACTACCTGCAAGAATCATCACTCTTACTTTGTTTGATAAAATATTTATATAAAAAACCGAACGGTTATTTTCTTTAGTAAATTCTTCCTCGAGTGGCGAAGCACTAATTATAAGTTTTTTTTCACCGGGAGATTCAGGAGTATAGTTCAATGAAATGTTTTGAATTCCAGTGTTATTTAAAATTATATTTTTTTGTTCTTTTAGCTCGTTACCTTCATAGAGAGAAACGGTAACGCTCTTTCCGCTTAAACCGTTATGTTGAATTGTGGCTTCGATGGTTGTAGGATATTCAACGTATAACAAGCTGTTATAAAGTACTCTTTTTATTTCTACATCTTTTCGCCGGGTTGTATCACCAATTCCAATTGTAAATACCGGAAGTCCCATATTTTTAGCTGCATAGATTGAGTTCGAACCGGAAGTTACATCACCATCTGTTATTAATACTATCGATGAATAATTTTTGTCTTCTTTTTTTATTCCTGAAAAAATCTGTGAAATATTAGTAACGGCATCATTAAAATTCAGATTTTCCAAGCTGTCTTCAGATAGTGTTCTGACTTTACTACCGAATAAATAAACTTCATTTTGAGTGCCCGGCATATTATTAAAAATATCTTCACTAATGTTTTTTACCTTTGCTGTTCTGTTCGTGCCATCATCAATTTTCATCGATCTGGAATTATCAATAAAAATCAGGTTAACAGGATCGAGTATGATTTTTTTTGTGAGTGAAAGAATCGGTTCAAAAAAAATAAAGAGCAGTATTAATAATGCAGCGGTACGTAAAGAAACCAGGATTATTTTTTTTGCGCGGCTCACCTGTGGGATTGTAAACCGATAAACATAGTAAGAATAAAGTCCTATTAAGATCAGTGCAATAAAAAAGTAAATTGAAGGATAAGAAAGATGCAGCCTAATCTCTTCATAACCGAACATCAGAAGAATAGCTCTCCCCTCAAAATAGTAACTGCATTTCCTGATATGAATAATTCATCTTTGGCAGGAGAATATGTTACGTTAATTCTACCTTTCCTGTTTACAAAATCACCCTGTTCAAAATTGAAGATTTTGTTTTCGGTATTATGATCAATCAATCCTAATTTCCTTAAAACCATTAGAAGCGGACCATTTGCTGAGCCGGTAACAGGATCTTCGTTTATTCCGTAGTATGGTGCGAAAAACCTGAGATGAGCATCGCTATCATCTTCAATTGTTTCCATCGAATAAACCGTTACTTCGGTAAATTCTTTTTGTTCATTTGTTAATTTTACTAATTCAGTAAAGTTTGGTTTTAAGTTTCCAACTATATTCAGTTTCTTAACATAAATAAAAAGATTTCCGTTGCTCTGAATTACAGGCAGGTAAGATGGATCCAGATCATCGTCTTTTAATCCGAG
>JAJDNK010000144.1 GCA_022340715.1 bacterium BMS3Abin03
ATCCAGGTTATTAGTGCTAATATTAAAAACCAGGAATAGTCCAGGTTTATCGGTATACCAAGTATTTTACCAAGTGATATGTGTTTGTCTTTCATAAATCTTATCCTTTAAGATCATCATTTCTGAATTCGAATAATAAGATTCAGAAACTGATTGTGCATTATTCTTTTACATAAATCTTTTAAGTCCTATTAAAATTTAGACGCGTGAAAATTGAATTTGCTGTATTCAGATGCCATGATAATATTACCTCATAAAATTTCTCTTTAAGGAAAGAAGAAACACAATAGGTCTAATATTTTCTCTCTAATATCGCCTTGATGATAGCGACATTGGTTAAATGATTTTCTTTTTCTCCGAAAGAGGTGGTTTTATCGCAATAATATCATCTTCTTAGTTTCAGAAATGGCACCTGCTTGCAGTCTGTAAAAATATATTCCGCTTGGAAGATTACCCGCATTGAATTCAACTTCGTAATTTCCTGCTGGTTTTTCTTCATTGACTAAAGTTGCTATTTCACTTCCAAGAATATCATATACTTTTATTTGTACGAACTTTATGAGAGCAGTTCCCACATCCGGGATTGTAAATTTTATTTTTGTGCTTGGATTGAACGGATTTGGGAAGTTTTGTGAAAGTAAATATTGCTCAGGCAATTCTAATTTTATTTCTTCGGATACTGGTGTAAATCCACCATTTGTAGTGCGTAAAATTGTTCCATTATTGCCAACAACATTGCCTGTATTATCGTCGAGAAAGAAAACTTCAAATAAATCTTCATCAGTACACACAGATTGTTTTTCCCAGATAGTTCCACCATTCGTTGTATATAATATTGTACCGTTACTTCCAACTACTTTGCCATGGTTCGAATCTGTGAAGTGTACACTGTATAAATCTTCAGTTGTTCCGCCCGATTGAGCTGTCCAGAGTAAACCGCTATTAATAGTATGTAATATTGTTCCATTTTCACCCACTACAGTTCCGGTATTTTCATCCGTAAAACAAACTCCATGTAAATTTTCAGTAACTTTACTATTTTGACTATTCCAATTAGATGCACCATCGGTTGATTTCAAGATAGTGCCTCCGTAACCAACCATAAATCCAACGTTGTCAGTTATAAATGTTACATCGGTAAATGGGTCAGTTCTACTGGTGAAGTACCATCCATTCCACGTATCTCCACCATCAGTAGATTTACTCCAGCCGGGTCTATCAACATAGATAGGATCTTCATAATGTTTATAAATACCAACAGCAACAATGTTATTTGTATTAATAATTGATATGCCGTTGAAAGCATTCTTTGTATTACTATAAGATACACTCCAGGTAGATCCTCCATTAGTAGTGTGAAGAATTAATCCATATCCGCTAAATATACTACCATCACTGTTTTTATCCCCACTAACAGCGAAACCATTATTTGAATCTAAAAAAGTCACAGCTTTTAAATAGTCATTTATTGAACCATTTGTTGTAGGTGAATTGTATGTTTGCGAAGTCCAGTTACTTCCGCCGTTTGTTGTCCTTAAGATTGTTCCGTTATCTCCAACAGCAGTTCCAATATTCGAACTACTAAAAGATACATCTTTTAGCCTTTTTACGGATCCTTTTCTTTGCTCATCCCATGTTGTTCCCACATCGGTAGTACGAAATATTTGCCCTTTGGTACCAACTAAAGTATTAAGTGAAGCTCCGTAAAAATCATCTTCACCAACCTGGTAATATCTAGTCCAGGTAGTTCCACCTTCTGTTACTAAAACTACTGTGGCATTTTTGCCAACTATTAAACAATTATCTATATCTGTATATGAAGCATCGTATAAGGTGTTCTCGGTAACCTGCATTAATGTCCAGTTTGCACCAGCGTCAGTTGTGGTTATTACAGTACCTGAACTGCCTACAGCTATACCATTATTTACATCTAAAAATGAAATAGCATTAAGCGTATGTGTTGTGTTACTGTTCTGTGCAAACCAGGTATTTCCTCCGTCCGTAGTGTGTTCTACATTTCCATCATTACCGACAATTGTACCATTATTAGCATCAGTAAATGAAACAGAAAGATAAACACCATATGATCCCGCTATACTTGTTTGTTGTGGTGTCCAGGTATTGCCACCATCCGTCGTTCGATACACCGTCCCTACAGAAGTCCAAAACCCGACAGCTGTACCATTATTTGCATCGGAAAAAGATACATCATACAATGTCTCAGTAGTACCGCTAGATTTAAAATTCCATGTTTTTCCGCCATCCTTGGTATTCAGTATGATTCCAGATTCTCCAACAACAATTCCGTTGTTTTCATCTGTAAACGAAACCCCACGCAGCATTTCCATTGTTCTACTTTCCTGATTAATCCAAGTATTGCCGCCATCTGTAGTGTGTATGATAGTCCCGTAACTACCAACGGCAATACCATGATCAGCATCCGAAAAAGAAACTGCTTGAAGTGTATTCCCCTGAGGATCGGGATTCTGCCAGAACCAACCCTCCTGAGCTTCAATTACATAATTAAATGTGAATTGAAAGAATAATAATAATATCGGGAAATAATGTTGTTTTTGCATGGATATTTTCCTTACCTGTAAACTTTGTAGTTAGATGAATTCTCCTGTTGTAGGTCCGGACAGACTAATACAGCATGCCTGATCACATAGAAGTTTAATTTCAAAAAAATTAATGTTTATTTGTATGTAAAATAGATGTAATTCACTCCCCACTTTCCCGGGCTCTTTACTTGAAGTAAAAGCGGATACATTTTCTTTCTTCACGAGTACCTCCCCGTACTACAAGTGAAAAATATGAGTACAATTAATTCATATCTCTATATTAAGTTCTTGTTTCTGACGTTAAGAGTCAAGCAAAAAGTGTAATTTCTTAAGTAAAACTTTATCTTTGTTCATTATTAAAGTATAAAGTTTTTAATGAGCCAGTATATAAATCATCCCACCATAAGTGAAACTGAAATTATTCGTCCTACACGTGTAGAAGTTGATCTAAATGTTTTAAAAGAAAATTTCACTCGGATAAAAAAACATATCGGTAATAGTAAAGTTATGCCTGTACTTAAAGCAAATGCTTATGGACATGGGCTCGTTCGCATTGCCAAATTCTATTCTGAAATGAAGGCCGATTATCTCGGTGTTGCTGTTGTTGAGGAAGGAATTCTTTTAAGAGAGACTGGGATCAAGCATCCGGTTCTCGTACTTGGTGGAATTTGGGGAAACCAGATACCACTTTTTCTGAAACACGATCTTACTATTACAGCTTCATCAATCGATAAGTTAAAACAGATTAATGAAACTGCCGAGCAAATGAAAATAAAAGCCAAAGTCCATCTTAAGATCGATACGGGAATGGAAAGACTTGGAGTTCATTATTATAATGCGGAAAAGTTTTTAGAGGCAGCGTACAAATGTAAAAACTTAAAAGTTGAGGGAATCTTTTCTCACTTTGCAAATTCTGAATCGAGTGATCTCACTTATTCAAATCTGCAGCTCGAAAGATTTAACGAAATATTAAGTTATTTTGAAAAGCATTCAATCGAACCGCCTTTAAGACATATCTCAAATTCAGGTGGAATTCTTCAGCTTCCCGAAGCAAACTTCGATATGGTAAGACCGGGAATAATGTTGTTCGGTGTTTATCCTTCCAAAGAAGTAAAACGAACTGTTGAAATAAAACCTGCTTTAACCTGGAAATCTCTTGTTGTTTATTTCAAGGTTATCAAGCCAAATCATCCTGTGGGTTACGGATCAACCTGGAAAACCGATCATAATGTGAGAGCTGTAACGGTTCCGGTTGGTTATGGTGATGGTTATTTAAGAAGCATGTTCAAAAAAGCAAAAGTTATTATTAATGGTGAGAAATATCCTGTTATCGGAACGGTCTCGATGGACCAGATAGTTATAAATCTTGAACAGGGAAGTGCTTTCAACGGAGATGAAGTTATTCTTCTCGGCAGCGATGGAAAAAATTCTATAACCTGTGAAGAGGTGGCAGGTTGGGCAGGAACAATTCCTTATGAAATTCTAACGAATATTAATACGAGAGTTCCTCGTGTTTACAAAGAATAAAGAATTAATTCAGTTGGCTTAGAACCTTCTTTGGCAATTTTGCTTTTACCAATTCATAAGACTGCTTCAGGTAATGTTCCCATTCTTTCTTTGTAAGACTAGATGATTCGCTGATCGCTATCCATTTATTCCTGGCAAAATGAGATGCCTGAATAATACCATCTCTTTCGGTAAGTTCAAAAAAATCTTCTTCATTAACTTTTAATGCACAGGCGAAGTCTCCGCCAAAATGAGCAAGACAAAAAATTTTTTCTGCGATCAGAAAGCAGAGATTATCATCCCACTTAACATCCTCAGTTACGTGTGGTAAAGAAAGGCAGTATTTTTGAAGCCATTCAACATTCATTTTAATCTCCGGTAGGAGTGACTCCAACATTTTCAACCATAAGTATTACGGTTTTCTGAGGAGCGCGTGTTTTATGCATAACGTTTTTCGGAACCATAAATCCCTCTCTTGGATTCAACTCAACAGTCTTATCTTCTAAATCCATTAAAAGCTTTCCATCGATCACGTAAAAGAATTCATCATCATTCACATGCTTATGCCAATGAAATTCCCCTTCAATTATTGCAACACGAACAACCGAATTGTTTACTGTTACCAGACTTTGATTAAACCATTGTTCTTTGTTATCTGAAATGATTTTTGGAATATCGATAAGTTCAAGAGATTTGTATTTTATATCGAGATTTATATTGTAGTTGAAGTTTTTGCTCATAAATTTTTTCCCGTGTTATTTCTTCAAATATTTCCAGTTATGTATCTTACCTTCGCTCATCCACTCGATAGCAGTTGCGATGCGTTTTTTTCTGGTTGGTTCGGTTTTAGCTTCAGTTACCCATTCAACATATTCTTTTTTCTGTGAGTAACTAAAATTCTCAAATGTTTTTAATGCCTTCTTGTTTTTCTTTATAGCTTTCATAAAATAACCGGGTACTATCAATTCTTTTTTCTTACTGCTTTTTGATTTAGCCGATATTTTAATTTCAGAATCATTTAGTTTCATTGCATCTTTTATTAAGCTTTTCAGAACTTTTTTCGAAGGAAGGTCGGACACTTTTGTTATTCTTCCAAACTGACCCATTGCTGTTTGTCCAGATTTTCCCTTTAAATCTTTTAACAACGAAGCTTTCCAGAATCCAAATGTACAGTGTTCTTTAAAAGAAGCCATACTGCACATCATTTGATTTTTGTAATCGAAGTGCGGGAAGCTCCATTTTATTTTTTCTTCAACATCAGGGCATGTTTCATGGACAACGTCCCGGATATGTTCTAAAACAGGTTTTGCAAATTCCCGTGCTTTATTAATATATACATCAACACGTGGATCTTTCTTTCCCATAATGTTTCTTTAAGTGATTATTAAATACTGTCAATTATCTTGATTGACATCAACACAATCAATTGTATAAAAACATATAATGTAATACTTTAATTTTTTTAACGTTTAAAATTTACACCACATCAAATATCTTTCATCATTCATTTCATTTCTTTATTATTGCCAAAAATTTGTAAATAAAAATAATTAATCGACCAGGAGAATTATTTGGAATATAAAAATAATATTCTTGAACAAATAGGGGAAACACCACTAATTAAGATTAATAAAATCAATAAGGGATTAAAACCTCAAATATTTGCCAAGCTTGAATCAGCAAATCCCGGCGGAAGCGTAAAAGACCGCATCGGTTATAATATGATTATAGATGCTGAAAAGAAAGGCGAGTTAAAACCCGGCGGGACGATAATAGAAGCAACCAGCGGAAATACCGGGATTGGACTTGCAATTACTGCTGCAGTAAAAGGGTTCAAAACCGTTTTTGTAGTAACAGATAAAGTAAGCGCCGAAAAAATAAATTACCTTAAAGCTCTTGGCGGTGAAGTTATTGTTGTATCAAATCTTGTTGATCCCGAAGACCCTGAATATTATGTAAACGTTGCAAAAAGAATTCATAAAGAAACACCTAACTCTATTTTTGCGTATCAGTATTCCAATCCTTCAAATCCTGAAATTCATTATAAAACTACGGGACCGGAAATCTGGCGACAGACTGATGGAAAGATTACACATTTTGTTTCGAGTATTGGTACCGGCGGAACGATAAGTGGAACGGGAAGATTCCTGAAAGAGAAAAATCCTGAAATAAAAGTCATTGGCGCCGATCCGCTTGGTTCGATTTTTAAACATTACAAGGATACCGGTGAATTAATTAAAGGAACACCTTATCTTGTCGAAGGGATCGGGCAGGATTGTCTTCCGAAGAATGTTCATTTCCAATATATAGATGAAATAATAAATGTAAGTGATAAAACTTCATTTGCGGCAGCAAGAAGACTTACAAAGGAAGAAGGAATTTTTTGTGGCGGAAGCACTGGAACGATAGTTCATGTTACTCTTGAATTGGCTAAAGAATTAACAGAAGATGATATCGTTGTTTTTGTAGTGTGTGATACAGGGGAAAGATATTTGTCAAAAGTTCATAACATAGACTGGCTTAAGATGAACAGAATGCTCGATACAGAAGTTGTGACGTTAAGAGATATTTCCGATGCAAAAAAAGTACGCGGCATTGAAGATATCGTTAGTGTTAAACCTGAGGCAAAAGTCAAAGATGTTGTTCAATTAATTAACGAAAAAGGTTTCTCAAATATTCCTGTTATGAAAGGTAAAAAGGCGATGGGATGTATTTCGGAAAACAAACTTATGAGAAAACTTCTTGAAAATCCGGAACTTCTGGATACATCAGTTATGGATGTTACGGAAGAATGCTTTCCAACTCTCGATGCCAAAACCGAATTATATGAAGTGAAAAATATTCTTAAAGATAATTCTGCAATATTAGTAAGTGATTTTGGGTTAATTACTGACATTATTACACGATATGATTTAATTAATTTTGATTCGGGTAAATGAGTCTTAAACATAGACTTGAACTTGAACATCCTGGTGAAATTATGAAATGGTTTAAGTGTAAGTGTAAGTGATTTTTTTAATTTGATAAAAAATTTTAGGAGTTACGATGGGCTTCTCAACAGATGCAATACATGCAGGACAAATTCCTGATCCGACAACCGGTGCGGTGATTACCCCGGTTTATTTAACTTCAACATACGCACAGCCTGAGCTTGGAAAAAACACAGGCTATGAATACGGTAGAACACACAATCTTACAAGACAGGCACTGGAGAAAAATATTGCTGTTCTTGAAAAAGGAAAATATGGAATCGCATTTGCATCCGGTCTGGCTGCGACTAATGCATTAATGAGTCTTGTGAAAGCCGGCGATCATATAATTGTTTCCAACAATGTTTACGGCGGCACTTACAGAATTTTTGAACAGAATTTAACCGACTTTGGTTTGGAATATTCCTGGGTTGATACAAGCGATGTTTCCAGTATTCAAAACGCAGTTAAGCCGAATACAAAGATGATTTTTGTTGAGACCCCTACTAATCCTATGCTTGTTTTAACTGATCTGGAAGCTGTATCGAAAATTTCAAAAGCAAATAATTTGATAAGTGTTTGCGACAGCACTTTTATGAGTCCATATTTTCAGAATCCATTGGAATGGGGAATCGATATTGTTTTGCACTCAACGACCAAATACATTAACGGGCATAGCGATGCAGTTGGAGGAATGCTTATTACTAGTAACGATAAATATCATGAACGGCTTCGTTACATTCAAAACGCTGCCGGTGCGGTTCCCTCGCCATTCGATTGCTGGCTTGTTTTGCGTGCAACAAAAACTCTTGCAGTTAGAATGAAACAGCACGAGGAAAATGCAAATGCTCTTGCGGAATTCCTTGAAGAGTCCGGTGCGGCAAAAAAAGTAATTTACCCGGGGTTGGATGCTCATCCGCAGCATGAACTGGCGGAGAAACAGATGCGCGGGTTTGGTGGAATGGTTTCTGCTGATTTTGGAACGCTTGAAAAAGCAAAAAAAGTATTAAACAACGTAACAGTATTTACTCTTGCAGAAAGTCTAGGCGGGGTTGAAAGCCTTGTTTGTCATCCGGCATCAATGACACACGCTTCTGTTCCTAAAGAAGACAGGGAAAAATATGGATTAACGGATAGTCTTGTTCGCTTTTCTGTGGGTATAGAAGATATTGATGATTTGATTGAGGATGTTAAGAATGCGCTTGGGTAACGTTCGATTATAAGAGCAGTGGCGGTTTTTCAGGCACTGACTTAACTTTTCAGATTGTTGTTTTCCTGCGAACTAATCATTTTTGGGTGCCTTTCCCCTCTTTGTCAATTTCGCTGTCAATAGATTTCAGAAAATTATGGACAGCCATAAGTCGCTCGTTACTATCAGCCTCAGGCCAAGCACTGTTGATCACGACCACAAGATGCCTCGAAGGGTCGATATGAATCATTTGACCATGGATGCCCAATGCCTCGAAAGAACTGCCATTAAAGATCCACCATCCGTATCCATAACCCCCACCGGGCCAAAGCGGTACTTGTATTTGGGTCGCTGTCTTGAACCAATCATTGGGAACAATGGATTCCTCGTTAATGAGTCCGTCTTCGAGAACGAATTGTCCGAACCTTGCAAAATCACGGAGTGTCATTTGGAGGCAACAGCCTGCCAATTCCTGACCTGTTCGATCCAGAGTCCAGGTGGCATTTTGCTCCATACCGTAAGGAATCCAGATCTTGGAGGAAAGGTAGTGGGATAGGGTTTGATGTGTAGCTGAGCTGACAAGGACACCCAGCAGGTGAGTTTCACCTGTACTATAC
>JAJDNK010000149.1 GCA_022340715.1 bacterium BMS3Abin03
AAGGATTTTTACCTTCTTTAATAAGATCAGGATTATACCTGTAAAGCTGCCAGTATCCGGAATCGACCGCAGCTTTTTGATTCTGCATTCCCAATCCCATATTTATTCCGTGAGCAATACAGTGGCTGTAAGCAATAATTATCGAAGGTCCGTCGTAAGCTTCCGCTTCAAGGAAAGCACGTAATGTTTGGGTATCGTTAGCACCCATTGCAACCTTTGCAACATAAACATTACCATAAGCCATCGCCATCAAACCAAGATCTTTCTTTTTTAATGGCTTACCTGCTGCTGCAAACTTTGCAACTGCTCCGCGCGGCGTTGCTTTAGACATCTGTCCGCCTGTGTTCGAATAAACTTCAGTATCGAGCACAAGAATGTTAACGTTTCTACCGGAAGCAATAACATGATCCAATCCGCCGTAACCTATATCGTAAGCCCATCCGTCACCGCCCATAATCCAGACAGATTTTTTAACTAAGTAATTCGACAGGCTTAAAAGATTTTTAATATCATCAGCTTTCCCGTTCTTTACAGATTTTAAAAGATCATTTAACTTCTTGTTAAGCTGATTTACTCTTTCTCTCTGCTCGTGAATTCCTGTTTCATCTTTCTGGTTTGCACTTATTATTTCAGAAACCAGATCATCACCAATGTCGGAAGATAATTTTTTCAGCAATTCCTCAGCCTGTTCTTTATGCTTATCGACCGCTAATCTGAAACCCAATCCGAATTCGGCGTTGTCCTCGAATAATGAGTTAGACCATGCAGGACCTCTGCCTTCTTTATTTACTGCCCATGGTGTGGTTGGCAGGTTTCCGCCGTAAATTGATGAACAACCTGTTGCATTTGCAACAACCGCCCTATCACCGAACAGCTGGCTTACAAGCTTCACATAAGGAGTTTCACCACAACCAGAACAAGCTCCAGAGAATTCAAATAAAGGCTCGAGAAATTGAGAATCTTTAACCTTGGTTGTGTTAATTTTTGTTCTGTCAAGTTCCGGTAAGCTTAAGAAGAAATCCCAGTTTGCCTTTTCCGATTCTCTTAATGGAATCTGACTTTCCATGTTTATCGCCTTTAATCTTGTTTCCTGTTTGTTCTTCGCAGGACAAACATCTACACAAAGTGAACAGCCGGTACAATCTTCAACAGCTACCTGGAGTGAATACATCAATCCTTCTCCGTAATCCTTAGCGCGATATTTTGTAGCTTTAAATGTTTTCGGTGCATTAGCAAGCTCTTTTTCATCAAACACCTTAGCACGGATTGTGGCATGTGGGCAAACGATAACACACTTGTTGCATTGAATGCAGGTAACCGTATCCCATACCGGGACTTCAAGAGCTATATTTCTTTTTTCCCATTTCGTTGTGGCTGATGGAAAGGTTCCGTCAACAGGAAATTTACTTACCGGGATTAAATCGCCTTCACCCGTAATAATTCTTCCGGTAACTTCCTTAACAAAGTCAGGAGCATTATCAGGAATTGGAAATGCAACCTGTGTTTTGCTAGTAACTTTTCCGGGAACTTTTACTTCGTGCAGATTAGCAAGCGTCTGATCGACTGCATTGAAGTTCATCTGAACAATCTTATCACCTTTTGCACCGTAAGTTTTCTTAATAGAATCTTTAATCATCTGTATAGCTTCTTCCTTCGGGAAAATGTTCGATATTGCGAAGAAGCACGTTTGCATAATTGTATTTATCCTAACACCCATCCCTGTTTCACCGGCAACTTTATATGCATCAATGATATATAGTTTCATTTTTTTCTTAATTAAATCTTCCTGTACTTTTTGCGGTAGTGTATCCCAGATATTTTCTTTACCTACCTGTGTATTCAACAGGAAGGTTGCCCCTTCCATTGCGTCTTTAAGCATATCCATCTTTTCCAGGAAAACAGTTTGATGGCAAGCGATAAAGTTTGCTTTGTTAATAAGATAAGTGGATTGAATTTTCTTCGGACCAAATCTTAAGTGAGATATGGTCATTGATCCTGATTTCTTTGAATCGTAAACAAAGTAACCTTGCGCAGAGTTATCGGTTCCCTCACCAATTATCTTAATCGAGTTTTTATTTGCACCAACTGTGCCATCAGCTCCAAGACCGAAAAACATTCCCCTGAAAGTTTCTTTTGCCTCAACTGAAAATTCAGGATCGAAATCAAGACTGCTGTTTGTTACATCTTCTTTTATTCCAACAGTAAAGTGAGCTTTAGGTTTGCTTTCTTTCAGATTGTCTAGCACGGCCTTAACCATTGCAGGAGTAAATTCTTTGGAAGAAAGGCCGTATCTTCCGCCAACAACTTTTGGGAACTGAATTTTGAGTTCACCATTCATATACTTTTCAGAAATAGCATCAACTACATCAAGATAAAGTGGTTCTCCTGTTGAACCGGCTTCTTTAGTACGGTCTAGCACTGCAATTGATTTTACACTTGCTGGTAATGAGTTAATAAAATGATCAATAGAGAATGGTCTGTACAATCTTACTTTAATCAATCCAACCTTCTCACCTTTTTCTGTAAGGTAATTAACGGTTTCTTCAGCTGCATCGGCACCCGAACCCATCATTATTACAATTCTTTCTGCATCTGCGGCACCAACATATTCGAAAAGCCGGTATTGTCTTCCAACAGTCTTAGCAAACTTGTCCATCTGCTTCTGAACGATATCCGGACATTTAATATAAAACGGATTAACCGTTTCTCTTCCCTGGAAAAAGACATCCGGGTTTTGAGCAGTTCCTCGTACAAATGGATTATCAGGATTTAATGCACGTGCACGATGTGCTCTTACAAGTTCATCATCCATCATCGCTTTCATATCTTCAAAAGTAATCTGTTCGATTTTCATAACTTCGTGCGATGTACGGAATCCATCAAAGAAATGAACAAAAGGGACTCTGGCTTCCAAGGTTGAAGCCTGCGCGATCAATGCAAGATCCATTACTTCCTGTGCATTGTTCGAGGAGAGTAAAGCAAAACCGGTTCCTCGTGTTGCCATTACATCACTGTGATCACCAAAAATTGAAAGCGCATGTGTTGCCACCGAACGTGCAGAAACATGAAATACAGTCGATGTTAATTCGCCTGCAATCTTAAACATATTGGGAATCATCAGCAGCAGACCCTGAGAAGCTGTGAATGTTGTTGTTAATGCTCCCGATTGTAAAGCACCATGTACACTTCCGGATGCGCCTCCCTCGCTCTGTAATTCACTTACACTGGGTATTGTTCCCCAGATATTTTTCTTGTTTACTGCCGACCATGCATCGCACCATTCTCCCATATTTGAAGAAGGTGTGATCGGGTAAATTGCAATTACTTCATTCGTGTGAAATGCTGTATACGCAGCGGCTTCGTTACCATCAATTGTTACTTTTTTTCTTTCCATTTTAAGAACCATAAATTTGATTATTAATTAAGTGCCGTGGGTTTATATAACCGCCTCATTTTCCCAACTATTATACCATCTAAGAACAGCCTTTATTAAAAATATTTAGGTGAATTTTATCAGAATTGAAAATTTACAGGTTTTTTTAAAAGATGATTCCCAAAATCAAGAAAGTAAACTATTAGAATCTTTTATCATATTTATTAACTGTTAACTATCGTTATCTATTTGTCTAACGTTAAGGTTTATTTTGAATATGCTTCAAAAGATTAACAAAAAGTTAAATTCAAATAGAAATATTTGTTATATTATATCGTTAACTAAAATAGTGTTAGTATATACTAAACTATTTCAATTATCCATTATTTCGGGAGGATAGATGGCAACAGGAATAGAAAACCAGATTTCAAATTATAAACCAATGACAATCGGTGATTGGATAATAACCCTTATTATTACCTACATCCCGCTTGTTGGATTTATTATGCTTTTCGTCTGGGCTTTTGGAGGTGGAACCCATCCAAGCAAAAAAACCTGGGCTCAGGCTGTTTTAATCTTGATGGTAATCGGGATTATTTTAGCGATTATCTTCTTTGGTGTTATTGCCAGCATATTAGGAAATATATTTAGCGGATACGGTCATTCTGTTTAAAAGCAGGGTCGTTTCCCGAATAAATTAAATCGTTATTTTTTCTTGTTAATAAAGACAATGGGGTTAACGAAGTGGTATGCTCAAATAAACAACAATTTAAGGAAACTAAATAAAGTAATCCGGGAAGGAAATTTATAAAGGAAGTATGGAAAACCGTCAACCTCAGTCTGCAACACTTTTAATTTATTGTGAGGATCGTAGCGGAATAATAGCCGCTGTAACTGATTTTATTCATGCACATGAAGGCAATATCATTTACCTCGATCAATACGTGGATGCCGAGGAAAAGATATTCTTTATGCGGATTGAGTGGGACTTACAGACTTTTGTAATTTCTCCAGATAAAATAGAAACACTATTTAAAGAAGGTTTGGCAAAAAAATATAAGATGAATTATCGACTTTCATTCTCAGATGAAAAATTGAGAATGGCTGTTTTTGTTTCAAAGCTGCCGCACTGCCTTTATGATATTGTCTCACGTTGTCAATCGGGTGAATGGGCGATTGATATTCCATTAATAATAAGCAACCATAAAGAACTTGAACCTGTCGCTAAAAGTTTTGGGATTGATTATCATTACATTCCGATAACTCCCGAAAACAAACCGGAACAGGAAGCAAAGCAAGTTGAACTGTTGAAAAAAAATAATGTAGATTTTATAGTTCTTGCAAGATATATGCAGATTTTATCTGAAAGCTTTATAAAAAATTATCCTTCACAAATAATAAACATTCATCATTCCTTCCTTCCCGCATTTCCCGGTGCCAAGCCTTATCACTCCGCACACAAACGCGGAGTGAAAATAATCGGTGCAACAAGTCACTACGTGACAGCCGATTTAGATGAAGGTCCTATCATTGAGCAGGATGTTGTAAGAGTAACTCACGTAGACTCTATTAAAGACCTGATAAGAAAAGGACGCGATCTGGAAAAAATAGTTCTTTCCCGCGCAGTTTATGCTCATTTTCAGAGAAAAACTCTTGTTTATAAGAACCGAACAATAGTATTCAATTAATACTGACCGCATATAAATTACTTTTGCCGTTTATAATATTAAACATTAAGTTAATCCAGATCATCTGCATTTTTTAAAGACTTCAAATTCTTATTGCATAGAGTAGCTTGAAACTTCTAATAATAAATTATCTTACTTAACAAACAAATATTTAACAGGAGGTAAAAAGATGACCAGATCTTTTAGAATCTTTTTGCTTTTTATATTGATATCATTATGTGGAGTTAGTGTATATGCACAGAAATACGGTATTTACAAAAAAACTCTGGATAATGGTCTTGATGTAATTGTAATTAATAACCCGGCGGTTCCGTTGGTAACAGTGGAAATAGATGTAAAGAACGGAGCTTACACCGAATCACCCGAATATGATGGTCTCTCACACTTATATGAACATATGTTCTTCAAGGCTAACTCTAAAATTCCGAACCAGGAAGCATACATGGAAAGGTTACGTGAACTAGGAGCTATATGGAACGGTACTACAAGTGAGGAAAGGGTAAATTATTTTATTACTGCACCGGTAGATAGTCTTAAGGAGTGTGTACAATTTATGTACGATGCCGTAACTTCGCCGTTGTTTCTTAAAGATGAATTAGTTAAAGAAAGACCGGTTGTTACGGGCGAGTACGACCGGAACGAAGCCAATCCTTACTTTCATCTTAATCGCGAAGTTAGTAAAAGAGTCTGGTGGAAATATTACAGCCGGAAAAATGTAATTGGCGACAGAGATGTTATTTTATCCACCACACCTGAAAAAATGAAAACGATTCAACACAGGTATTATATTCCTAATAATTCCGCATTATTACTTGCCGGAGATATTACTCCTGAAAAAGGATTTGATCTGGCCGAAAAAATATTTTCAAAATGGAAAAGAGGACCGAATCCTTTCGATGAATATAAAGTTCCGGAACACCCGCCTATTCCTGAAAATGAAGTTGTGGTTGTTAAGAAACCGGTTAATGCAGTTACAATGCAATGCGTTTGGCAGGGACCAAGTGTCGGCAAGGATCCAAAATCAACCTATGCCGCTGATGTTCTTTCCTTTATTCTCGGACAGGAAACATCGAAGTTTCACAAGGATCTTGTGGAAAGCGGTTTGGCTTACGGTGTAAGTTTCAGCTATTATACTCTTAATCACACAGGACCAATAACTCTATTTGCCCAAACATCAATAGATAAATTTGATGCCTGCCAAAAAGCTGTATTCGATGAACTGAAGAAAATGACTGACCCTGATTACTTTACAGATGAACAATTGGAAAACGCTAAAACCATTCTTGCCACCAACGAACAGTACAGCAGAGAAAGAGCCTCTCAGTTTGTTCATACGGTTGGATTCTGGTGGGCAGTTGCCGGACTCGACTATTATCTTAACTATATCGATAACCTGAAAAAAGTTACCCGTGAAGATATCAAAAACTATCTTGAAAAATATGTGGTTGATAAACCGCATGTTCTGGGTGTGCTCGTTTCACCAGATCAGGCGGAAAAAGTTGATCTGATTCTAAACATAAAGGAAGGAGAGATTAAAGATGACACAAAGAACTAAATTATTGTTATTAATTCTCTTCGGTTTATTATTCAGTATTTCCCTGATTGCACAGGAAGTTCAATCTTTCGAAGTAAATGGATTGAAGGTAATCTTTAAACCAAATCCTTCGAACGATATTGTTTCGGCAAATATGTACTTCAAAGGTGGGGTAACAAATCTCACAGAGAAACAGGCTGGATTAGAAGCAATAACTCTGGATGTTTCATCAAAAGCCACTAAGAATTATCCAAAAGATAAATTAAATGCTGCACTTGAAAGAATGAACTCGCAGATAAATTCCAGCTCAAATGATGATTATTCAAGTCTAAGTTTGCTTTGTGTAAAACAAAACTTTGATGAATCCTGGAAGATTTTTGCTGATATTATTTTGAATCCTTTGTTTAACGAGGAAGATCTTAATCTCGAAAGGGATCAACTCATTTCTGCAGTAAAACAAGTAAATGATAATCCCGATGCATTATTGCAAAAAGAAGTTAGCCATGAATTTTACGTCGATCATCCATACTCAATCGAAGTAAACGGAACCGAAGCAACTCTTTCTTCATTCACAACCGATGACCTGAAAGCTTATCATTCCGGAATGTTAGAAACTTCAAGAATGTTGCTCGTTGTAGTAGGAAACACTACATTAAGCGAACTCAAATCTATGGTGAACGACGCTTTCGGCAGTATAAAGAAGGGTTCTTATGTTGTTAAAATGCCACCGGAAGTTGAAACGAGTGAGCCCTCACTGAAAGTAGTTTACCGTGAACTCCCTACAAATTATATACAGGGAACTTACTCTGCACCGGAACGTGGAACCGATGAAGGTTACACTATGCTTATTGCAAGTTCAATTCTAAGGGACCGGGTATTTGAGGAAGTCAGAACCAAGAGAAGTCTTTCATACGCCCCGGCTGCTTTCTACAGATCAAGCTTTTCAAATTACGGTGCAATTTATGTTACCGCGGTTAATCCCGACACTACCATTAAAGTTATGATAAACGAATTGCAAAAAATGAAAGATAAACCTATTTCCAGGAAAGAACTAACTAATAAAATCAGACAGTTTTTAACCGGGTACTATATGGGAAATGAAACAAACCAATCCCAGGCAAACGGATTAGCATTTTATGAACTCGCAGGAATAGGATACAAACAAGCCGCAAAATTCATTGCAAATGTTAATAAAGTTACTGCTGCTGATATTCAAAATGCTGCACAGAAATACATGAAAAATCTTCAGTTTGTTTTGATTGGAAATCCTAAAGAGTTGGAAGTTTCAAGCTTTATGTATTAGTCGGTCGGTTAAATATACTATAAAAATGTCATTCAGCAGGAATCTTGTTATATTATCTGTTAAATGGTAATCCGGATTCCACATTTATTAACTAGATTCTTTCTGAATGACAGCTATTAAAATTTATCCTAAAACCTATCCGTGCCTGACTGAGATAATATCCCCATCCTGAACAATATATTCTTTCCCTTCAAGTCGCCAGTGCCCACTTTCCTTTGCTTTGGCAAAAGAACCATCTTCAATAAAATGATCGTAATGAACAACTTCAGCCCGAATGAATTTATTAAAAAAGTCTGTGTGAATTTCACCGGCAGCTTCCTGGGCATTCATTCCTTTTTTTATTGTCCATGCCCGGCACTCATCTTCTCCAACCGTAAAGAATGATTGCACACCAAGCAATTCATAGGCTGATCTTATTATATTTTTTAAGGCTGATTTGCTAATGCCGTATTCTTTCATAAAAACTTTTGCTTCTTCTTCCGATAACTGAGACATTTCCATTTCAATCTGACCGAAGAAAGCCAACGCTTTCGTGTTTTTTCCTAATTTCTTTTTAACCAGCTCATCCATAAACTTTTCTGTTTCTTTAACCTGGTTCTCATCAAAGTTTAGGGCAATTAACATTGGCTTAGCCGTTAGCAATTGATATGACCTTAACATTTTCATTTCATCATCGGAAAGATGAGCATCTCTTAACGGAGTTTCATTCTGAAGAAGCTCATAACATTTTTCAAGAACCGGAATTTCACGTTTAAGCTGTTCGTCTTTAGTTTTCTGAACCTGTTTTTTAATGCTTTCAATTCTTTTTTCAACGATTGACAGATCGGAAATAATAAATTCCGTTTCGAATGTTTCAACGTCTCTCATCATATTTATCGAACTTTCGGGATGAGGTACGGTTTCATTTTCAAATAAACGCACAACCTGGATTAAAGCATCATTTGTTTTAACTTTCCCAAGAAAATTTCCCGTAAACTGTGTTGATCCCGAATCGCCTTTTTGTAAACCAACAACATCAATCACTTCAATTGTTGCATTAACTTTCTTTTTAGGATTAAATATTTCCGTAAGCTTGTCGAGTCTCCCATCCGGCACTTTAATAACTGATTGATGAGATTCTGCTTTTGCAAGCATTTCCGGTTCGATGTGAGTTTTGGTTATCGTTTGATATAATGTGGATTTACCTGAAAAAGGTAATCCGACTATGCCAATTTGCATTATTTTCCAATCATTTTATAAAACACATTCAAATATAAGGAACATTAAAAAACAATTTCTTTATAACAATGAAATTTACCTGCATTCTGGTTGAATAGAATAAAATGAAATATGAAATTTTCTTATCTTAACATAAAATAATTATACAACTTAATAACCCGAGGTAGCAATGAAATTATTTCACAAATTACTAATAGCAATAACATTAGCCTCATTATTCCTGATATCATGCAGCACAGTTCCTATTACAGGCAGATCGCAGCTTAATCTCATTCCAAGTAATGAAATACTATCGATGAGCTTTCAACAATACGATGACTTTTTAAAAGAAAACAAATTAAGTACAAATCAGAAACAGGTTAACATGGTCAAGCGTGTGGGGGTGAAAATCGAGCATGCTGTAGAAAAATATATGGCTGATAATAACCTCTCAGATAGACTTGATGGATACAAATGGGAATTTAATCTTGTTGAAAGCGACCAGGTAAATGCCTGGTGTATGCCCGGTGGTAAAGTTGTCGTTTACACCGGAATTCTGCCAATAACCAAAGATGAAACAGGACTAGCAGTTGTACTTGGTCATGAAATTGCACATGCCATTGCCGAACACGGTAATGAAAGAATGAGCCAGGGTTTGCTACAGCAGTTAGGTGGTGTTGCTCTTTCAGTTGCACTGAAAGATGAACCGGAAACTACCCGCGGTTTATTTTTAACTGCTTACGGAGTGGGCTCAACAGTTGCTGTGATTCTACCTTTCAGCAGAACACAGGAGAGTGAAGCTGATCATCTAGGTCTGATCTTTATGGCAATGGCTGGTTATGATCCCCATGAAGCACCAGCATTCTGGGAGAGGATGTCTGCAAGCAGTAAAGGCGGAGAACCGCCGGAATTTTTAAGCACACACCCATCAAACGATACTAGAATAAACGATATCAAAAACTGGATACCAGAAGCTATGAAATACTATAAAAAATGATTGTTATTTTTCATTTTAAATGGTCTATTCCCCGGTCACATACGGATAATTTTTTATATCGGAATCATCAAAAGCAAACTGCTGAATTTCTTGGTAATATATCATCCTGGAATGAATTAACTGGTTTCCCCCAAAAAGTAATGTTACAGCATTATAGCCAAGTACCCTAAGGTAAGCTGTCATACATGCACCCATTTGACCGGTTTCATCATAAATTAATATTTTATCTTCCGGTGGTAATGTTTGCAAATAATTTACAGCTCTTAACTCAAACAGTGGATCAGACATATAATATCTTGCGTCCGGATCATGACCTAATTCCGAAAAAGGACCAAAACGAGGCGAGTAATATAAGAGCCCATTTAAGGCATAGCATACTATATACATTGTCCCAATTTCCGGTATTACTCTTTCAAAATTTATATCCTGAATAAAACCTGCCGACATTGTTTGTTTAATTCTTGATTTTACATTTTGTTCAATTGGAGCATCAGGATTCTCAAACATAATATCCGGTAAATTCGTGTAATCACCTTTAGGTACAGGATCATTAGTGTATCGTTCAATATCTGAAGCATCACCAATAGCTCCTAACCAATCATCAGAAAAATGCTCATTCCACGAGGCAAGACCAAAGTTCAATGTGTAAACATTATTAAAACCTGCAAGACGTAATAAACATACGAAATAAGCCGAACTCTGTCCGTTTTTACTAACGAGAACAATTTTATAGTATTTTCCGGCATCAAGATTTTCAAAATAATTATACAGGCTATCCGATTGTATATTAACAGAGCCCTCTATATGTCCTTCTGAAAAATCCGAGGGCGAACGAATATCAATAATAAGGTATGAACCAAGATTTGTATTAACCTCATCGGCATTTACAAGTGCGGGCGCTTGTGAGGAATTTGTAAAATCACCCTGCTCTTCAAAATAAACCAGCATCTTACCAACAGGATTTAAATTACCGGTAAGCGGTGGAGTTATATTATCCTTAATACAACCACTAAGTAATATAAAAAATGAAATAATAGTGAAAATATAATATTTATTAAACGTTTTCATACTTCATTTAACAAAAGCGCCCTGTCTTGGTTTTTATCCCCCTGTTATGTAAGGATAATTTTTTATCTTCATATAATCAAAAGCAAAAGGGATAAGGTCGGGCTCGGACTTCATCCTATTATAATAAATAATCTGGTTACCACCGAAAAGCAGAGTTTGTGCACTGTATCCCAGTACACGAAGGTAAGCAGCAATGCAAGCACCTGCCTGACCATTTTCATCATAAATTATAATGTTTTTAGCCGTCGGTAAAGTTTGAAGATATCTTTGTGTCCTGAAATCAAAATAAGGACCTGAAAGATAAAAAATTGCGGCAGCGTTATGACCAAGTCCCTTTAAGCGAGCGTAATAAAGAGAGGATATACCGTAACAAACAAAATAATCATCATCTGAAACCCAAAGGGTTGCTCTATACTGGAGCCTGTCGTGAAAACCCTCCGAAAATACTTTTTTTACCCTTTCTTTTATTCTTTCTTCAATTGGTGCATCCGGGTTACCAACTGTTACTTCAGGTAGCGGAGTAAAATCGTTCTTAGGCTTTGCATCATTTGTAAAACTCAAAATATTAAGTGCATCACCAATTGCATTTAACCACTCATCTGCAAAGAATTCATTCCAGTATGCAAGACCAAAGTTCATTGTATAAACATTATAAAAACCTGCAAGTCGTAATAAGCAAGTGAAATAAGCAGAACTCTGTCCGTTTTTACTAACGAGAATAATTTTACTATACTCACCCGAATTAAGATTTTCAAAATAGCCAAATAAGCTATCCGGTTGAATGTTAATAGATCTTTCGATATGCCCTTCAGTAAAAACTGATGGTTGACGGATATCGATGACCAAGTATGAACTAAGATTTGCATAAACTTCATCTGCACCAATGAGTGCTGGTGCCTGTGGAGAGTTTACAAAATCTCCTTGTTCTTCAAAATAAATCAGCATCTCCGCTACGGGATTCAAATCTCTGGTAAGCGGAGGAGTTATATTATCTTTAATACAACCACTAAATAATATAAAAAATGAAATAATAGTGATAGTATAATATTTATTAAACGTTTTCATACTTAATTCACTCTAATTATATCTCCCGGTGTTACGCCTATAAACATTCCTATTACTTTATCACCCTGAACATTCCATTGAACATTTCCACCTCCCTGAACAAAGGGATCATTAATTTCCTGGCCTAACGACTTCGAGTAAAAATAATCTCTGAATGATTTATCAAATGCGAAAATCTGTATGTTTCTGTAATTAGAATAAAATTGTGTTCTGTAATTTTCGGGAATAGATGATGTTCTTACAATAACTCTCGTGTTCGAATTATATGATTCTTCGGTAATAGAAAAGAAATCACTGGCTTTTTCTATCGGGCTGGAAGTAATTATCCACAATGCACCATATACTTCATTCGATTTTGTACTTACATCTGCATCCATATAATAATCAGATACATTATACTCTGTCGAAATTACTTCGGGTTTATATGGAATAATTGTTTTAGCATAAATGAACTTACCTTCTGTTTTTGCAAACAATTCGTAGATATCTCCTTCAGCAACATTAAAACTGTATTTGGGTCTGTATAATCCATCGATATCATAAATAAGAGGAATAACCTTTACTTCATCTTTTCTGATGTAAGCCGTTACATTTTTAAGTTCTGAATTTTTTATATCATAAGAAACACCAAGAGGTAAAGTTTTAGTAAACCTGACTGCTGGAAAATTTTCACCTGCATGCATTTCTGCCTGAACAACAGTATATGCTTCGTAAATATTCCCGGGATCAACAATTTCTTCAACTTTACATCCCGAGATTAAAACAAGAAACAGGATCACAGATATTTTTAATAAATCTTTCATATCTTAAAACCTGACGGATATACCTGCAGAAGGAATAAAAGGAAACAACGTAATTCTTTTTAAAACTGGAATCTGTTCTCCATTTTCATTTTCCCTCGCAACAACGTATTGTGCAAATACGTTGTGCTTGTTATAAATATTATAAAGATTTATATACGCTTTAAATTCATCACCAAGCCATTTAAATGTATAAGACGCATTCACATCAAGCTTATGATAATCCGGGAACATTTGTTTATTAATACCTGTATAGTTGTACCGAATTTCCTCTGCACCTCCGATCCCAATCGGATCAAATATAAACTGACCCGGCGGTAGAGAATATCTCTGTCCCGAAGCATAAACCCAGGTTAAACCAACATTCAGATTTTGCATAAACTGGTAACTTAAAACAAAAGAAATATCGTGTCTGCGATCGTACTTTGAGTAAAATTTTGCTCCGTTATTCAACTGATCAAATTGCCTAACGGATGATGATATTGTGTAACCAATCCACCCTGTTAATCTGCCCTTCTGTTTATTTAAGAAGAATTCCAGCCCATAAGCTTCACCCTGTCCCTTGATCAATTGATCTTCTATTGAGTCACTAAAAGGATCTAACTGCGATGCATTTTTAAATTCGTAGAGATTCTTCATATCCCTGTAAAAACCTTCAACAGAAAATGAATAATTGCGATCAAACCAGTATGAATCAAAACCAACAACATATTGAGTCGATCTGCTTGGCTGAATACTACCGGCTGAAGGATACCAAAAATCAGTAGGAAGAGTTATATCATTACGGGTAATCAAATGAAGAAACTGATGTGCAATTGCGAAAGCACCTTTTACGGTAAAGTCCGGTGTAAAATTGTACGAGGCAGATAATCTCGGTTCAACCCCGAATAATTTACCATCACCAAAGTAATAAAACCTTACCCCTGCATTTGTAAGAAGCTGGTTAAAAAATACAGATTCATTCTGAAAGTATAATGATGATTCAATAGCTTGTATATCCTTCCCTGCAAATGGGTCTGTTTCAAGTGAAATATTATATGCATCGCTGTAAAGCAGATCATAAGAATGAAGAACTATATCAAATCCCACTTTTAATGTATGGCTTTGATGCCATTTGACTTCAGCATTTTGTTTAAAATCAATATCTATAAGATTAGGATTTGAATAATATGTATAGGAAGTAACTGAATAAGGGCTGACACCTATTTTTGAAGAAAACTTATAATCCGTATAACTTAACACTGAGTTGAGCAACAATGCTTTCATATTTACCTGAATCCAGTTCAAACTTAAGTTAATATTTTGCCATTCAATGTCGTAATCATTTTCGCCGGAACCTGAAGGACTATAAGCATGGTCTTTGCTATACATTCCACTTATTGATAGAGCACTTCTTCCTGAAAATACATAATTTATTTTTGCATTTACGTCATGGAAATTATATCGGGGGACTGAACTCTTATTATCAAAATTTCTTTGAAGAACATCATAATACATTGTTCTGCCGGAAATCATATAAGTTGATTTTTCACCGAGGGGCCC
>JAJDNK010000151.1 GCA_022340715.1 bacterium BMS3Abin03
TGTAAAAACAGAATTACTGATTTAACTGATGAAGCAGCTCACAGACACTTTGTATTTGGATCTATTGATCTTAATATAATGGAATTGTTACTTTACAACATGCGGCACGTTCAGCATCACACAGCACAGCTTAATCTTTTACTAAGGCAAAAAATGGATTCTGCACCTCGCTGGGTTAAACAAACCGGAAGCAAACTTGAAAATGATTAAGTAAATAAAAATTTTATTAAAAAACGTATATACTGAAATATGAATAAAAAGATATTCTTTCTTGTAGTAGCATTATCATCATTACAATTTTGTTTGGCTCAGAGTTTTACCTTATCCCTCTGGAATAAAAATATTCCAAACTTTCAAAAAACCAATGAAGTTGAAATAAGCGACACCTCAGATTTTATCCGTATTAGAAATGTTCAAAATCCGGAAATCTCGGTTTTCCTGCCTTCAAAAAGAAATGCTAACGGGCAAGCAGTTGTAATCTGTCCCGGCGGCGGATATGGTTATATAGTTTATGATGGGGAAGGAACAGACATTGCAAAATTATTAAATGATAATGGAATCGCCGGGATTGTTCTGAAATACAGGCTGCCAATTTCTAAAAGTAATATTGTTGGATATAAATCTCCTTTGCTCGATGTTCAAAGGGCGATGCGGTTAATACGTTATCATACTTCTGAATGGAATATTGATAAAGATAAAATCGGCGTGATGGGATTTTCAGCAGGTGGGCATCTTGCATCTACTCTTGGAACTCACTTTGATTATGGTGATAAAAATTCTAATGATCCAGTAGAAACCGAAAGCTGCAAACCTGATTTTATGATCCTGATGTATCCTGTAATCACTTTTACTCAACCATTTATGCATAAAGGATCAAGAGATGCTCTTCTTGGCACTTCTCCGGATTCTTCCTTGATTAAATATTTTTCCAACGAATTGCAGGTAAAAAAAGATACACCTCCAACTTTTATTGTACATGCAAGTGATGACAAAGCTGTGCCGGTTGAAAACAGTCTTGTATTTTGTAAAGCATTGGTTGATAAAAATATTCCTGTAGAAATGCATATTTATCCTGAAGGGGGTCATGGATTTACATTAGCAATCGGAAATGATCATCTTAATTCCTGGACACAGCGTTGTTTGGATTGGTTGAAATGGCTGAATGAGGAAACAACCGGTAAATAAATTATAATTAGTGTTGACACAAAATCTTCAAATACAGTCATTCCGGCACTTCCTGACCAGGAGACAGGTTGTCCGGAATCTAAAACATTAGTTAAGTTAAAGATTCTGGACTCTTCAGCTAAGCGGGATCTCCAGAATGACATTTTCGCAACATCAACTATAAATTTATGATTTTTAGGTTTAAGCCTCTATGATTGATAAGTTAACAAAACTATTTCCTCTCTGGGCAATTTTATTTTCCGTATTGGCATACTTTTACAACGATTTTATCTCAGGATTCAAATCCGCTATCATTCCGCTTTTAACTGTTGTAATGTTTGGAATGGGAATGACATTAACCTGGAAAAACTTTAGGGAGATATTTAAATCTCCAGCGGTTATTTTTCTTGGATTCGGATTACAGTACCTGATCATGCCCGGCGCTGCTTATGCTATTTCTCAATTGTTTGGTCTTTCACCGGTTATGATGGCAGGTATTGTTCTTGTTGGATGCAGTCCCGGCGGAACCGCATCAAACGTTATAGCTTATCTTGGAAATGGAAATGTTGCTTTATCAATCACTTTAACATTAACTTCAACTTTATTTGCTGTTGCACTTACCCCATTTTTTTCATACATAATTTTGAATCAGGTTGTACCTGTACCGGTGGGCGATATGTTTTTGAGTATTCTGCAGATTGTTCTAGTACCGGTTTTAGCAGGTACTGCAATAAATTCTTTCTTCAGTAAAAAGATCGAAAAGATAAGAAATGTATTTCCGTTTCTATCCACCGTTGCAATAGTTTTAATTATCGCGATCATCGTTGCACTGAATAAATCCAGGCTTGCAGATATAGATTTGATTATTATCGTTGCAGTTATGCTTCATAACCTTACAGGATTGACTTGTGGTTACTTTATTCCAAAAATGTTTAAATATGATGAAAAGATTTGCAGAACAATCGGTATAGAAGTGGGAATGCAGAATTCCGGCTTAAGTGTTGCACTTGCAGTTAAATTTTTTTCTGCAGCTGCAGCTTTACCGGGAGCAATATTCAGCATCTGGCATAATCTTTCAGGTTCAATTCTGGCGGGATGGTGGAGATATAAAGACTCGAAAACTAATCCCGTTATAAAAAAATAATCAGATTAGAATTAAAATGTACTGGATAAATACAATTTCTTACGATCATGTTTTGATTGGAGTCCAAGGCGGATTCACACAGGCAGGTCACGGTAAATCATCCGGACTTAAGAAACTGGCGAAAGGTGATTTCATTGTTTTCTATTCTCCTAAAACAAGTCTTAAGGATGGAAAGTCTCTGCAAAAGTTTACTGCTATTGGACAAATTACCGATGCACAACCTTACCAGGTTGAAATGAATCCTTCGTTCCATCCGTGGAGACGGAATGTGAAGTTTTTATCCTGTGAGCCCGCACCTATCAAGCCATTGATTGAAAAGCTTGATTTTATAAAAGACAAACAGAAATGGGGTTACCTATTCCGATTTGGATTATTTTCAATTGAGCGAAGTGATTTTGAATTAATTGCTGTATCGATGAAGGCAGAACTTAAAGCTATATGATTCACTAAAAAATACTTATAGATTCTTGAATGCAAAAGACGAAAATGTTAAAGAAAAACAACAAAGTCGATTGTGATACAAAAAAAACAATTGAGAATAATAACAAATTGTACTAAATTATTAATGTTTATATAAAGGGAACTTCCTCAATTAATTTGCCCGGTAGAAAAGAATTGATATTTGGTGAATCAATCTGAATACTAAATCGATAAATAATATATTAATCGTGTTTTTTATAAAGATTTAATAAATCTTAATCAAACAAATCAAGGGAGCAAAAAATAAATGAAAAAGATCATAGCTTTAATTTTGCTTTGCCCGATTATACTTGTTCTGACATTTTCAACCGGCTGTAAACAAAATTCAGTACAAACTTCAGATGTAGATTCAACACATTTTCCTCCGAATACAAGAAAACCCAACATTTATATTTATCCAACTACTACTTTTTCCCTTTCTGTAAAAATAGAATTCCCGGTAGGTGGAACAATTACTAAATCCGAGCCGGAATACAAAGACGGGTGGAATATTAAAGTTGAAACGTCAGGAAAAATAAACGACAAGTACGATTATCTGTTTTATGAATGTAGAAAT
>JAJDNK010000139.1 GCA_022340715.1 bacterium BMS3Abin03
TTATAGATGGGGAAAAATATTTCAGTCTTACAAAAGATATTCCCCTATTATCATTTCGTTCCAGAAGTCTGAATTACCCCGGCAGTTATATTTCAATAGAATATTCCTACATCTTTAATGCAAATTTAAAAAATTATCTTCGCCTGGGATACAAACAATTTTATGAAATTCCTGTAATCCGGTATTTGTCTCCCGGAGTTACTGCCTATACAAATTTCTCCGGCGGCAATGGTATCGGAGTTGAATTATCCGCTGGATTATTTACAATTGAAAATACATTCACTTTATACACGCGTTACAGATACAATCTAAAACCGGGAAGTTCGAAAGAGAATTTTTATGAAGTTTCATTAGGACTTTATTCCGGTTTCTTCTCCTTCTATCTGAATTGATAATGTTTGTGATACGGTTATCACGGGGAGTATTTTAACGTAGCAATTCATTCACCGATTTAATAATTATCAGTTATGAAATCACTTGCCATTTTATTTTCCTTATTAATTGTGGTTCCCTTATTCGGGCAAACGGGAAATTTAAAAGGAATTGTAACTGATGGTGAAAATCCGATACCTCTTGCCAATGTTATAATCATTAATACTTCCTTCGGAGCAGGAACTGATGAAGATGGTAAATATAGAATAAATCAGATCCCGGTTGGAAATTACCAGGCACGATTTACCTCGATTGGTCATGAAACGAAAGTGTTGGATATTTCAATAACTACAAATAAAACTCTTGAGTTAAATGTTGTTCTCAGGGAATCTGCGATTGAAGTTGAAGCAGTTGAAGTAACGGGAAAAAAACATCAGGATCAACGGGATACAAGAACAAGTTTGATTGATTTAAATCCAAGAGATGCAAAAGTTCTTCCCGGTGCTGTGGAAGATGTGTTTCGCACTTTGCAGTCATTACCCGGTGTGCTCGCTCCTAACGATTTTTCTTCACAGTTAATAGTGCGTGGCAGCGGACCTGATCAGAATTTAATTGTTCTTGATGATATAGAAGTTTTTAATCCTTACAGATTGTATGGCGTTGTTAGTATGTTCAACCCGGATGCTGTTTCAGACGTGAATCTGATCAGCGGTGGATTTCCTGCAAAATACGGTGACAGGTTATCTGCCGTTCTCGATGTTACAAACAGGGAAGGAAATCCATCTCATAATTTAATTGGGAGTTTAAACGCATCGATTGTTTCGGCAAATCTTGTTCTTGAGGGGAAAAATCCTTTTAACCTGCATGGAAGCTGGCTCGTAAATTCTCGCCGAACCTATTATGATCTTGTGATTGAACCATTCGTTAAAAATGCAGGACTGGTGGATGATAACACAAGCTTTCCTAATTTTTACGATTTTCAAACTAAACTTGTTATAGGTCCTTATAACGGGCATAAAATTCTTTTTGATGGAATTATCTCCCGCGATGGTGTTGATGTAGTTAGCGGGAAAGAAAGAAACACGCCTGACAGTATAGGCATTTATAATGTTACCCGGAATGATCTTGCCGGAATTGCGTGGCATTATTCTCCCAATAAAAATTTTATGAACAAGTTTATCGTTTCTTATTACAAGAATAACGGCACAACTGATTTTGAATCTGAAGTCCTCGATCCTTCTCTTAACCGGAATAGTTTTGAAAATTCTATTCCCGATACACTTGCACCATATCTACTCAATTTTAATTTCAACGGAATTTTTTCGTATTACAAATATTCAATAGATGATAAACTCACACTAATTTCCGGCGATCATATTTTTGATGCAGGTGCAGGTGTTGATTTTCTTGAATCTGTTATAGATTTCAATTTTGATCTCGATCCTGAACTGAAAGCGATCTTTGCAGCCAATCCACAATTTCGCGCTGTGTTGAGTAGCTTAAAAGATATTAAATATTATAACAGGTATCATGCATATGTTCAGGATAATTATAAGCTTACGTCGCGATTCTTTTTTCAACCTAGTCTGAGATTGGATTATTATGATATTCTGGACAAAGTATACTTAGCACCAAGAGTTTCTTTCTCTTATGCCTTGGATGAAATAACAACTTTGCGTGCAATGTGGGGTTTATATTTTCAATCGCCGGGATATGAGAAATTAAGAGATGGCGGAGTACTTTATGATCTCTCCAATAAATATACACATCAGCTTACGGCTGAACGTGCAGCACATTATGTAATCGGCATTGAGCGATGGCTTTCCAGCGAGTGGAATGTTAAACTGGAAGGATACTATAAAGATTTTGGAAATCTCTATGAACAAAAAGTTGTTCAGGGCAGCAGGTATTTTACTGAACCTATTCCCGGTAAAGACCAAAGATATCCATCGGGCTGGACTTTGCCTGCCATAGTTAAAGGTGATTCAGTGACGCAAATTCCTGTGGATGGTTCTTACGGTGAAGCTTACGGTTTAGAATTCTTTCTTGGAAAGAAAAATATTCTTCCTGACAGTAAATTATCCGGCTGGATTTCATACTCTCTTGCATTTGCAGATCGTGTTCAGGATGGAATTAAATATCCTTTCCGATTTGATCAGAGAAACACTTTAAATGTTGTTCTGGACTATAGAATAAACGACTGGCTGGAATTTGGTTTAAGATGGCAGTACGGTTCCGGATTTCCGTATAGTGAGCCACAAAGAATTAAACCCCGAATTATTTTCGCAGATATGAATCTTGATGGCACACCGGAAACACCTGTAATTGCAACAAGAAAGGGAACAGAAAATTCAAACGGGGAAAAGCAGGTAATTTATGATGTCTATTTTGGTAATCGAAAGTTAAATGCAAGAAAACCGGAATATCACCGGCTTGATGTAAGAGTAAATTTTTCGGCGGATTACTGGAATCTAGATTGGGTATTTTATCTTGATGTCATTAATATTTATAACCACTCAAACGTTATCGGGTACGATTACTATATAACAGATAATCTTACCCTTGGAAGAGATGCAACAACAATGTTTCCGATCATTCCCACTTTAGGATTCAGAGTTAAATTCTGACTGATTGATTTGTTATATTTTAACCTCTTATTTTATTTCACAATGAGTTGAAGATGGGAAGAAGAACAAGTCTGTGGGTAATTGCGTTTATTATTACCGTTACAACAGCATATTATCAACGTGTTACTGGTCCTACTTATCCTGTAAAAGAAAAAATGACAATAGATGGAAGCAGTATTTCCGGTGTTTTCGATAGAAGTCATGATGGGGATGGAAATCATCTTGTTGAGGTTAAGGTAACTGATACAAATGTAATTGGCAATCTTTACTGGAAAAGATACAAAACGAACGATGATTGGAATATCATTCTGATGAAAAGAGAAGATGACAAACTTTCAGCATCTTTGCCTCATCAACCTCCGGCAGGAAAGCTGCTTTACAAAGTAGTTTTGCAGAGTGGTAATTCCGATATTACTATTCCTTCAGAACCGGTTGTTATTAGATTCAAAGGAGCCGTACCTCTTTATTTTCTTATTCCACATGTCATATTTATGTTCATGGCGATGCTTCTTGCAGCAAGAACAGGATTGGAAATTTTTAACAAAGAACCAAAATTTTATAAACTTACCACATATACGTTAATAATCCTCTTCGTTGGAGGATTGATTTTAGGACCAATAGTTCAAAAGTATGCTTTCGGTGAATTCTGGACAGGTGTTCCATTTGGAATAGATCTGACGGACAATAAAACTTTGATTGCTTTTATTGGTTGGTTAGTTGCTTTCATTGCTGTTCAAAGAAACAAAAATCCAAAGTTCTGGGTTGTATTTGCAGCGATATTAATGTTTGTAATATTTTTAATTCCTCACAGTGTACTTGGATCAGAGTTGGATTATAATAAGTATGAAAAATCTAATATCATTTTTGATGAATCAAAGTAATTAAGGATTTGTTGATCTGAAGCTTTTGTCGACAAATCACCCAATCTTTAATTGACAATCTGAAAATAAAATTAGTAATAAAAACTGAGTTGGAAATCGATAATCAAATATTAACGGTATCGGAACTAACTAAAGAAATTAAACTTTCTCTTGAAAGCAATTTCTCTAAAGTTTCAGTTGTGGGAGAGATCTCTAATTTCAAAAATCATATTTCAGGACACTGGTATTTTAATTTAAAAGATGTTGATGCTGTTATAAATTGTACAATGTGGAAAGGATTTAACCAGTATGTTTTCTTCACTCCACAAAATGGAATGAAGGTAATCATTAATGGTAAGGTCACCGTTTATCCCCCACGTGGAAATTATCAGATCGATGTTCGTTCAATAAAACCTGCAGGATTAGGAGAATTACAGGAAGCTTTCGAGAGATTAAAGCAAAAGCTTGAAACGGAAGGTCTGTTTGATGAAGAGCGTAAACGAACAATCCCTCCTATTCCGAAAAAAATAGGAATAGTTACTGCAATTGATGGGGCTGCACTTCGCGATATGATCAGTGTTGCCAACCGGAAATATCCTTTAGTTGAATTAATAATTGCTCCGGCTACAGTTCAGGGAAGTGAAGCCGCTAAATCCATTGTTAATTCATTGGAAAGATTAAACAGACAAAAAGATATCGATACAATCATAATTGCTAGAGGTGGAGGATCAATAGAGGATCTTTGGGGATTTAACGAAGAGATAGTTGCCCGCGCAATTTATTCTTCTAAAATTCCGGTTATCAGCGGGGTAGGACATGAAACAGATTTCACCATTTCCGATTTTGTTGCCGATCTCAGAGCACCAACACCTTCAGTGGCAATGGAACTTGCAACACCAGATAAAAATGAAATAATTGCCTTTATTGATGATTTTTTATATTATTCAAAAAATAATCTTATTAATATCATCAGTAATTCCCGCTCGAGAATTCAGCATATTCTTTCTTCTTATGGTTTCAGAGTACCTGCTGATCTTGTAAGAAGAAGACAGCAGGAAATTGATTTTATGATCTCAACAATCCTACAGAATATTGATAGAAAACTTCTGGTTGATAAACAAAAGATTTCACTTTTAACAAAAACTTTAGAAACAAATGATATACAAAAGACTTTGAAACGAGGATTTGTTTTAGTTAAACAGAATTCTAAATTTGTGAAAAGACTTGCTAAATTAAGTAAAAAAGATGTAGCTGAACTTTCCTTTTATGATGGAAAGATAAAAGTTCATATGTAGATTTATACATAATTTTTAATCATATTTAATGGCAAAGAAAAAACAAAAAAACACCTTCGAAGAAAATTTATCCCGGCTTGAAGAAATCGGTAAAGAATTAGATGAAGGCGATTTAGGACTTGAAAAATCGATAGCTTTGTTTGAAGAAGGAATACAACTTTCCAAATTGTGTATTACCGCACTCCAAAAAGCTGAACTTAAAATCACCAAATTAAAAAATGATCTTTCGGAAATTACATCCGGAGAAGACGAAGAAGAAATTGAATAATAATTTTACTGGAGTATTAAGTAGATGATAGATTCAGATAAGTATCCCATCCTGGCAAAGGTGGACAACCCTGCAGATATTAAAAATTTGTCCGTTCCGGATTTAAAGAAGTTATGTAAAGATATACGTGAATATTTAATCGATACTATCTCTGAAATCGGTGGACATTTTGGCGGGGGATTAGGCGCTGTTGAACTGACTGTAGCGATTCATAAAGTATTTAACACTCCATACGATCTTGTGGTCTGGGACACCGGGCACCAGGCATATCCCCATAAAATTCTTACAGGAAGAAAAGAAGCTCTTAAAAGAATAAGAAAATTAAACGGCATCAGTGGATTCTTGAAAAGAAGTGAAAGTGAATATGATGCTTTCGGTGCAGGTCATGCATCCACTTCAATTTCTGCTGCACTCGGTATGGCAGTTGCACGAGAAATGAAGAAAGAAAACAGAAAAGTGATAGCCGTAGTCGGTGATGGTGCTATGACGGGCGGAATGGCTTATGAGGCAATGAACAATTCCGGTATTAATAAAGCCGATCTGATAGTTGTACTAAATGATAATAATATGTCCATTGCTCCAAATGTATGGCAAATCTCGAATTACTTTACCGAAATGATCTCTCACCCGGATTATAACAAATTTAAAGGGCAGATCTGGGATTTAACAGGCAAGCTCGATCAGTTTGGTGACAGGATGAGAAAAATAGCTGCAAGACTTGAATCCGGTATTAAATCAGTTATAACTCCAGGTATGCTCTTCGAAGCTCTAGGTTTTAGATATTTTGGTCCTATCAACGGACATAATGTTCATCAACTGGTTAAAATTTTTGAACAAGTGAAAGATCTTAAAGGTCCAATACTTGTACATGCAATTACTGAGAAAGGAAAAGGTTATGAACCGGCTGAAGGTCATTCTCAGCGGTTGCACGCATCCACACCATTTGATAAGCTAACAGGTAAAGCAATTAAAAAAGCATCTTCGAAAACTTCCTATACAAAAATTTTCGGCAATGCACTTGTAGAACTTGTAAATCAAAATCCTAAAATAGTAGGAATAACAGCAGCAATGCCCGATGGTACCGGACTGGATATCCTTAAAGAAAAACATCCTAGAAATTATTTTGATGTAGGAATCGCCGAAGAGCATGGGATTACTTTTGCCGCGGGACTTGCGACACAAGGAATTATTCCTGTTGTTGCAATTTATTCAAGCTTTTTACAAAGGGGTTTTGATCAGATTATACATGATGTAAGTCTTCAAAAGCTACATGTTGTTTTCGTGCTCGATAGAGCAGGTCTGGTTGGTGCCGACGGACCAACTCATCATGGTTCTTTCGATCTTACTTACCTGCGACTTATACCCGGTATGACAGTTATGGCTCCTAAAGATGAATCTGAATTGAGAGATATGCTTTACACTGCTGTTGAACATTGTGAAGGACCTGTGGCAATTCGTTATCCTAGAGGCAGCGCACTTGGTGTTCCGTTAAAGGATGGTTTTGAAAAAATCGAAACCGGTAAAAGTGAAACATTAATTGAGGGTGAGAATGTTGCATTTCTTGCTTTAGGTAAAATGGTTGAGTATTCTCTAAACGCTGCAGAAATATTAAATGAAGAAGGAATTAGTCCCGAAGTTATAAACATGAGATTCGCAAAACCTCTTGATGAACAAAAGCTTGATGAAATTGCATCGAGATTTAATAAAATAATTACTCTGGAAGAAAGTAGTCTGAAAGGTGGGTTTGGTAGTGGTGTGCTTGAATACTTTGCAGAAAAGAATTATAAAAATGATATTTTAAGAGTTGGATTACCTGATGAGTTTATTGATCACGGTACACAAAAAGAACTTCACGCACAACTTGGAATTGATGCAGAGGGCATAAAGGAAAAAGTAAAAGTTTTTTATAAAAGCAAAGTGACAAAGAGGAGAGTAACCATTTGACAGAAAATGTCAAAATTGCTGTTATCGGACTTGGAGGCGTAGCGCAATTAGTTCATCTTCCGAATCTTCTAAAAATTAATAATGTTAATATAAGATCCGTAGCAGAAGTAAAACCCAGCCGTCTTAATACAATCGCTGATAAATTTAACATACCTGAGCGGTATAAAGATTACAAAGAACTGCTTAAAAAAAGTGAAGTAGATGCAGTAATAATTTCTACACCAACCAGTCTCCATAAAGAAATAACCATAGATTGTCTTAATGCAGGCAAAGATGTTCTTGTGGAAAAACCAATTGCCAGGAATGTAAAGGAAACCGACTCAATTTTAAACGCTGCAGAAAAAAACAAACGTAAACTAATGATTGGGATGAATCTTCGCTTTCGTCCTGATACTTTATTGCTTAAAAGT
>JAJDNK010000152.1 GCA_022340715.1 bacterium BMS3Abin03
TTTTCTAAGTTTCAGTGAGGACAAAATCTTTTGCTCCAGTTCGGCTTTTTCTTCCGGAGAAAGTTCATCATCTATATATGCTGAGAGTAATTCGTATTCCTTAGTATTTTTTCTCATTACATTAACTCCGCTTCGAGTGGCTCCAGGATTTTCTTAAGTCCTGACCTAGCTCTGAAAATTCTTGATTTTACAGTTCCAATTTCACAATTCATAGTTTCCGATATTTCTTGGTAACTAAAGCCATCAATATCCTTTAACAGAAGAGGAACTCTTAATTTATATGGCAATTTTGATATAGCATTTTTCACAATATTTGAAATATCTCCTTCTTCGGTTGATGAAGAATAGCTTGTTCGGTCGTCTGCCTCTTTAAGAGGTACAAAAATTTTCCGTACATTTTTCTTTCGCAAATGGTCTTTACATTTATTTACTGTAATCCTGTATAACCAAGTAGTAAACTGCGATTCAAATCTGAAACGCTTAAGGTTTCTGTAAACCGTTATAAAAACTTCCTGGGCTATATCGTCTACAGCTTCCGATAATCCAAGCGTCAGATAAATAATATTTCTTACCTTTTCCTGATGCCTTTGTACCAGTAACCTGAATGTTGATTCATCTCCATCAATGAACCTTTTTACGAGAGAAAAATCATCATCCAGCTTCAATATTTGCGGTTGTGCCAACTCTTCTTTTTCTTTTTTAGAATTCATCTTTTAGACGGAAAGTAAAATTGATTGTTCCCTGAAAATATTAAATTTTAGGACCAAAATAATAGTATTTTAGTTGGTAAACTAAACTTGCAAAAGTATAGGCAACTACTTAAATTGAATCGAAAATTTACAGGAGTAATTCATGAAAATAAAAACCAGTGAAAAATACGAAGCTGTAGTCATCGAATTAAAGGGAAATGTGATGGGAGGCGATGATACCAAGAATTTTAACGAGCTTCTACACAAATTAATCGAAGAGGATAAAAAACAAATAATTGTCGATTTATCCGGTGTAAAATTCATGAACAGCTCTGGTTTAGGAATGTTAATTGGCGGATTAACAACCATTAAAAAGGCTAACGGTCAATTAAAATTAGCATGTGTAACCGAAAAAATTGAAAGTCTGCTGATAATTACAAAGTTAATAACCATATTCGAATCATTCGATTCAGTTGATGAAGCAGCAAAAACATTTTCCAAATAACAAATATTTTTAATTGCTAATTGTAAGAAACTCCGGGTTAACTAACCCGGAGTTTTATTTTGCTTAAACTATCAGAAGGATAAAAATTTCAGATGAAGGTAACTGTTCTTGTCGGCAGCCAGTGGGGAGATGAAGGAAAAGGCAAAATAGTTGATATCCTTAGTGAAAAATATGATTTCGTAACGCGCTTTCAGGGTGGTGCTAATGCAGGGCATACTGTTGAGATAGGCGAAAAAAAATACATACTACATTTGATCCCGTCCGGTATTTTAAGAAAAGAAGTAAAATGTGTAATCGGTAACGGCGTTGTTATCGATCCAAAAGCTTTACTTGAAGAGATAAAACTCCTGAATGAAAACGGCATAAGTGTAAAAGAGAGATTATTTATAAGCCACAACGCACATCTCATTATGCCATACCACAAATTACTTGATTCAATAAATGAGAGCGGCAAGAATAAAATCGGAACTACTGGCAGAGGCATTGGTCCTTGTTATATCGATAAATTTGACAGGAAAGGAATAAGAATAGTCGATCTTTTGAATAAAGATGTTCTTGAAGAAAAGATCAGGAAGAATCTGGAAGAAAAAAATGTCCTTTTGAAAAAAATCCATAAACACGAGGGCCTGGATGTTAACGAAATAATTAATGACTACCTGAAGTTTGATAAAGAGATTGATCAGTATATAACAGATGTTCCTTCACTACTAAATAATGCAATAACCGAAGGCAAAACTATTCTCCTGGAAGGTGCGCAGGGTGCACTTTTAGATGTTGATCACGGTACTTATCCTTACGTCACATCCTCCAGTCCCACAACCGGTGGAGCCTGTACAGGAACCGGAATCCCTCCGAATAAAATAACGGACGTTATCGGAATTGTTAAAGCTTATACAACCAGAGTTGGACATGGTCCTTTCCCAACTGAACTCACAGATGACGAAGGAAATAAACTCAGAAAGATTGGTGCTGAATTTGGCGCTACCACGGGAAGACCGCGTCGGTGCGGCTGGTTTGATGCTTTTCTCGTACGATATTCTGCAATGATAAATGGGATCAATTCCGCAGCAGTTACAAAATTAGACGTATTAAGTGATTTTGATAAAATTAAAGTATGCATCGGATACAAGCTGGATGGAAAGATGATCAAAACCTTTCCTTCCGATGTTGACCGTTTAGGTAAGGTTGAACCAATTTACGAGCAAGTTGATGGCTGGAATGAAGATATTTCAGAATGTAAATCTTATAAAGAACTTCCACAAAAAACTAAAGAATATTTAGATTTCATTGCAGAAAAATCTAATATTAAGGTCGCCATAATATCAGTCGGACCTAAAAGAAAACAAACATTTTTTGTTAATTAAACTCAATTTATATACTTCTCTTTTAAGGGTAGATAATCAGGGATAAATGACTGGATTTTTAGAAAGAAAAAGCTCGATTTTACTTTTTCCAATTCGTTAAACTTTTAGAATTATAGTTATGAAAATGTCTGGCGGACCCGCCTCTGTAAACATAAAAATCATACTTCTTGTTATCGCTGTTTTAATTGCCGTTGGTACACTAATCTACACCCAAAATTTAGTTTCCAAATTACAACAGAAAGAAAAGCAAATTGTAGAACTATATGCACGAGGAATTGAATATATTGCTAATTCATCAAATCCAAATGAAGATATAACCTTTCTTTTTGATAATATTATTAAACCAATTGATTTCCCACTTATTCTAACAGATGCCGATAATAAGGTTAACTTTTATAATCGAACCGATGTAAGAAATATAGATTATGATACAAGTTATACTGAAGCTCAATTTATTAATTTCATATCTGAAAAAATCAAGGAAATGGATGAATCCAATCCACCTATACTTGTCACTTATGGTGATTCCCTTGTGTTGAATAAAATTCATTTTGGAGATTCCGACTTGGTAACCCAGTTAAAATATTATCCTTATGTTCAGATAGTAATAGCCGCACTATTTATTATCCTGGGATATATTGGATTCAGTAACATTAAGAAAAGCGAACAAAGTAACATTTGGGTTGGGATGGCCAAAGAAACGGCGCATCAATTCGGTACTCCGATATCAAGTTTAATGGGTTGGCTGGAAATGTTGAAGATCCATTACAAAGAACCGGATAAGGTGCTGGATGTTGTCGAAGAAATAACCGACGATGTGGAAAAACTGAACAGGATCACCTATCGATTTTCCAAGATTGGTTCAAAACCAGAGATCACAAAAGCAATAGTATATGATGAACTGAAAAAAGTAACCGATTACTTTGAACGTAGACTACCACAAACCGGTAAAATGGTTGAATTAAAAATTGAGGGTGATCGACAGCTTTGCGCTGAAATAAACTCCGAATTGTTTGAATGGGTAATTGAAAATCTGATCAAGAATGCTTTAGATGCTATAGAACAAAAAACCGGTTGGATAAAAATTCACATTGGGAAGGTTAGGCATAACATTGCAATCGAAATATCCGATAGCGGAAAAGGAATCGATTTGAAAAGGAGAAAAGATGTATTCAGACCAGGATACAGTACGAAAAGACGTGGTTGGGGTCTGGGTTTAAGTCTTGCAAAAAGAATCGTGGAAGGTTACCACGGAGGAAAAATATTCTTAAAATCTTCTTCCCCGGAAGAAGGAACGATATTTATGATATTTCTAAAATCCTGTTAAAAACTGAACTTTTTTAACTAATCAGTAATGTTCCCACATCTTTTTCAATAAATAATGTGTTTTTTGCACAGGAATTATTACCCTTAATTACAGTTTGAAAGCTTAATACGGTCAACTTTACAAGTAAAAGTTACCGACAAGCTCATTTTCCTTTCAGAGTTTGACTTCATTCCATAAACTTTAGGCGAAACACGTGGCACCATAGTTGACACAATAGGGACAGAAATAGTTTAAGCATAGCATCCCTCCGATAATGACACGCAAAACTGCCAGGTTTCGCCCTCAAAGCTTGGCAGTTTTCCACTTTTAAATCGAAAAGAACATTTTCATTTTATTAATTGCATCGAAAATATCTTTTTTTCCAGCAGAAACATCTACAATAGTTTTTCCAATATCAGAAATGAGTACAAATTTTAATTCTCCGCCGGAAACTTTTTTATCACTCTTCATTATTTCATATACTGATTCATTTTTTACATACTGAATTTGCTTTGGCATTTTAATTTTCACAGGTAATTTTAATAGTTTTTCTACAGATCCGGATTTCAACAATCCTGTTCTATCTGAAAGATATAATGCACAAACAAGTCCGGCAGTTACTGCTTCACCATGCTTTAATTTGAATTTTAATTCGCTTTCAAATCCGTGTGCAAAAGTATGACCGAGATTCAGAATTTTTCTTATACCTTTGGTTTCGAACTCATCTTGCGAGACAACCCCCGCTTTGAATTGAACGCTCTCTCTGACAGCAAAGTCTATGATATTTTTTTTCTTTGATTTTAATTCATCAAAATTATTAATTAAAAAATCCAGATAAGATTTATTTGATATTAATCCATACTTGATTAATTCTCCAAGTGCCGAATTGAATTCACTTGATGGCAAAGTATCTAAAAACATGGTATCGATAAAAACCAACTCAGGTTGATAAAACGTTCCTATAATATTTTTCCTCCCTCCAAAGTTCATTCCCGTTTTCCCACCAATTGCGGAATCGATCATTGCAAGCAGAGTGGTTGGGACATTTACAAAAGGTAATCCCCTCATATAGGTTGATGCTGCATATGCCGCCAAATCGCCGGCTACTCCTCCACCGAAAGCAATAAGCGTAGTATCACGACCAAAATGATTTTTAAGAAGTACATTATAAATATTCTTTAACTGGCTTTCAGATTTATATCTTTCACCAGAAGGAAGATGATAATAGTGAATTCTCCTAGGAAAATTTTTAAAGATTTCAGTTATTTTTTTTGAGTGATACTTAAAAACATTTTCATCGACAACAACAAAAAGATTATTGGGTAAATTATTCTTTATTAATTCTCTTGCCAGTTCATATAATTTCGAATTAGTAATTAATACCGCATAAGATTTAAGTGATGTTTTGACTATTATCTTTTTCAAATTATACCAATTATTTATTGTTTGTGAGCTCTTTAACTAAATTAGCAATTTTATCAACCGTTATACCTATCTGGTCATTGTCCGTGTTAAAAGTGTAATCTGCTTCTTCATAATATTTTTTTCTTTCACCGAACAATAATTTTATTTTATTATAGATTGCCTCTTCAGTTTGTTCAGACACATTTTCGGAAAGAAGCACAGGTCTGTTTCTTTTATGTTTTAGCCTTTTGAATGCAATTTCTATAGATGACTCAAGATAAATAAGTTTCCCGGTTTGCTTGATTATTTTTCTGTTCAATTGATTTGTCAAAGCCCCGCCACCTAAGGATATAATTAAAGAATTCCCTGTAGATAATTCCTTTAGGACTTCAATTTCAAGCTTCCTGAAATACTTTTCACCGTTTTCTTTAAAAATATCGGGAATTGTTTTTCGTTCTCTTTTTTCTATTTCTTTGTCAAGATCATAAAATTCCCAGCCTAAAGTATTGGCAACTATTGGACCGATCGTACTTTTACCGGATGCCATAAACCCGGTTAAATAAATATTCACCTTACTCATTGTTTTATATTAGATTACTCAAGATAAAGCATTGAACAGAAAAAGAAAATCTGAATTGGATGGGCAACTGTAGGTAATATTATTTTAGATTTGAATTGCAATTCCCAGTATAAATGAAATGCCGTCTATGTCTGTCTTTGTTTCAAAAGGATTCTGGGGTAAATGAATATTGTATTTTCCGTATTTGACGCTCGATTTATTGTATTTACTCTTTACTGTAAATTGAGGATCTCTGAATTTCATACTAAACTTGATCGCTACATTTTCACGTAGCATATAGTCCATTGAAACCGACACATGAATTCCATACGCAGCCTGTTTTTCAACATTGGTTACACTTGCATCACCAACTTTGCGTATGAATTCACCGTCGTAATAAGCAATACCTCCTCCCATTAAAAATTTGAAATCTTCAGTAGAAAACGGCAGAAGATAATAGGCAGAGAACTCAACTGGTATTAAACGGAAACCGTCTTCAACATTTACATTTACTATGGTTGTTGTATCGAATGCAGTAAGATTTTGACCAAACGCAGTAGTTTTTATGTATTCAATATTTAATCCGAGAATAAATGCATCAGCAATTTTATAACGTAAATCAATTCCTGGATTGAAGAAGTCTTCAATATCAAATGATTCATTACGAAGCACAACATCGTTTGAATTCGGATTTAAGTAAATTGAGGCTGATGTAGTATACACACCGTATAAACCGATACTGAAATTGTGATTATTATATTGGCAGTACGCTGTGCTACCAACCAAAATCAGCATTACAATAAACTTGTACATAATTCAGTTTTAAATTAAACACAAATAGAAAATGGAAATTCTATTTGAAATATAAAAACCCCCGATTAATACCTTGCAATACTTACCGGGGGATTAAAACGAGAAATTGAATTTAAATATCAATAACCGTAAAATTTATACCTGTTATCTTCAATATCCGCTTTTTCTTTTAATTCCGTCAACCATTGAGATAACACAACTCGTCTTTTCTGCTGAAGAATATTATTCCTCAATGTTGAGCTTTGCGCTGAAAAAGCAGTAGAATCAAAAGGTGATCTCGAATTTACTTTTATTAAAAAACATCCTGTAGGTCCTTCAACCGGACCCAGAACTTTTGCTGTATCTCCATTTATAGCAGTTTCTATAAAAGCATAATTCTTCCCGATTCCCGGTATTGTTGATTCAGAGTTAAACCTTGGTGTGGTTCTCACAGAAATCCTCGAATCAAGTTGATTTATTTTTTTCAGATTCCCGTTTAATTTTGCTTTCAGATTTTCAGCTAATGTTTTTGCTTTTTCTAATTGAATCTCTTTCAATGTCAGTGGTTTAATCTGGTCTTTGATTTCATCAAATGGGGTTAGACCGTTCTCCTTAATTTCAGCAACTTTCGCAACTATATAACCCTGCTGAATTTTAAAAACCTCACTTACTGAATTAACTCCATTATCAAACGCGAATTCTACAAGTCTCATATTAACACCGATACCCGGAATTGATGTGGCGTCTGCTGTAAAATATCCTGAAGATAATACTTTATAATCTCCAAGTTTTGCTTCGGGTTCGAATCCATTTTTATCCGCAAGGTACGAAAAATCTTTCGCCGCATTATACCTTTCATCTCGCGTAGTAGCAGATTCCTTTATCGGGTTAAAAATTCTCTCAACAATATAATTTTTGTTTGATTTTCCGGTAACTTTGATAATGTGATAACCAAAATTTGTTTTCAGCGGTTTTTGGATTTCATTAATCTTTCCGTTGAAAGCCGCATTTTCAAACTCTTTAATCATTGTACCTTTTCCAAACCAACCTAAATCACCACCACGTTGTGCACTTCCGGGATCCTGAGATACTTCCCTTGCTATTTCTGCAAAATCTCCACCAGTTTTTAACTCATAGTAGATTTTATTTGCTTCTTCTAAACTTTTCTCATCATCACCATTCGGATTTGTTTTGATCAGTATATGAGATGCTCTTACCAACTCATTATCTGTCTTTACTTCACCCAATAAATGGTAAAGTGCAACTCCACCAGATACAGCAACCGGACCAATTATATCACCAACTTTGGCAGATTGCAATGAATCAATTGCTTCGGGAGAAAGAGAAGCAAATGATATTGTATCAATAGAATATGGTTGTGAAGAATAGATATTCACATAATATTTAAAATCAGTTGTATCTTCCTCGTTAAAATTTGATTTTACATTTTGAAGGTCTTTATATACAATTTCAGAATCCTTAGCCGAGGGTTGATTGTTGAACAATACAAAATCCAGTTTTCGCTGTTCCTTTACTGTATATTTATCGATGTTATTGTCATAATAATTTTTCAAATCCTCATCTGTAACAGTAATCGTAGAATCGGGAAATAAGCTGATTGGGAAATAAGCATATTCAGCACTATTCACGTAAATATTTTTACTTTTATATGCTCTTAACACTTCATCTTGTGTAACATTAACAGATGCCATGATAATGCTTTGAAGCTTTTCATTGATCCGGTATTGTCTTACAGATTGCTCAGCGTTTATCAACGCTTGTTCATTTTGTGGGTCGAATAAAGCGGTTTCGTACTGTTGGCGATTAAAGTTACCTGCTGAATCAACAAAATTTTGTTTGAGAAATGTCGGTGGATTATCACCAAGTATGATATCCCTTATTTCATCATTCGAAACACTGATTCCCATTTTTTTAACTTCCTGTTCAATCAATCTCTGCGAAACAACAAAATCCCAAACCTGGTCTCTGAACTGATCTAGATTTTCATCATCAACATCCTGCCCCTGTTGTTTTCTCGCTTCTCGTTGCTGATCAATGGCAGCCTGAAAATCTTTATATGAAATTGGTTCTCCATTAACCGATCCTACATCATTTGAAGGTCCACCTAACGCCTGCATAACATTGGAATCTGAGATTACCATAAAAAGTACAAACAGGACACCAACGGTTAAAATAAACGCTGGGGCTAAGCTCCTCATTTTGGCCATCATAGCCATATAAATTATATCTCCATTTTAGTTTAATTTAAGTTTATTAAAATAGATACAGCACTTAAGAAAATCAACGTAAATTGCTCTATAACCACAATTCCTACAAATAATTCTTTAATTATCTAACTTTTTAATTAATCCCCGATTTACTGCAAACATTGACTTTCAGAAAATACAAGCATATTTTAACATTATGTTTGTAAAGAGTGATAAAAAATGAATACTGGAAACGCAGAATTCTTAAGTTCGGTACCGATTTTTTCAGAACTTTCCCCAGAAACAATAGAAAAAGTATCCAAACTTGCTACTGTGCGTTTATACCCCAAGAATACCATTATACTTGGTGAAGAAGAAGCGGGATCAGCATTTTTTGTTATAGTTTCAGGCAAAGTAAAAGTAAGCCGGATAAGCAATGATGATTCCGGCAAAGAAGTAATTTTATCGATACTGAATCCGCTCGATTTTTTTGGGGAAATGGCTCTACTGGATGGTTTGAATCGCTCAGCAAATGTAATTGCTCTTGAAGAATCACGTTTGTTTATTATCCAGAGAGCAGATTTCCTTGATTTACTGTATGAACACCCGGAAGTTTCTATAGCCCTTCTCCAGGAGCTTACTCAAAGACTCCGTGCAGCCAGTATGAAAATTAAAGCTCTTTCACTTAAAGACGCCGAAGGAAAAGTTGCTACTGTTCTTTTACAATTAGCTGATGATGTTGGAAGAATAAAACATGGCATTGTTGAAATAGAAAAACTTCCTTTTCAGCACGAGCTGGCAAACATGGCAGGCACTTCAAGAGAAACAATCTCCAGAACTTTACATTCTTTTGCAAAGAAAGGACTGGTAGAATTAGAGGGTTCCAAGTTGAGAATAATCAGTTACGAAAAGTTCAGAGAACTATACAATTGATTACAAAACTTTTTGATGGAAAATAGAAAAGTTGATTTACATACTCATACCAACTCATCGGATGGATATCATTCTGTTGAAGAATTAGTTAAGAAAGCACACGAGAGGGGAATAGATATCTTAAGTATCACAGACCATGACAGTACCAACAGCATTGAGAGAGCAACTGAACTGGGACGCGACCTTGGTATTGAGATCATTCCCGGCGTGGAAATCAGTTCGGATCTCAGAGGAGCAGAAGTTCATATTTTGGGATACTTTATCGATATCAATAATAAAGAACTTGAACACTATCTTCAGTTTTTTCGAGATGAACGATTAAGAAGAGCAGCAAGCATAGTTGGAAAATTAAATAACCTTGGTTTGGCAATAACACTGGATGATGTACTTGAACAATCAAAAAATTCTGCAATAGGAAGACCACATATTGCCCAGGCTATGCTGGAAAAGAAATTAGTGAGTTCATATTTTGAAGCTTTTAACAAGTACATAAAAAACGGCGGGCCAGCTTACGAGAAGAAAGTACATCTTTCACCACAAAGTGCTTTTAAAATAATTTCTGATGCCGGTGGATTGTCATTTATAGCTCATCCCGGTAAAATGCCTGAAAGTTTAGTAAAAGAATTAATTGAAGCTGGTGCCGACGGCATCGAGGTAATTCATCCTTCACACGATGAAAATCTTACCCGGTTTTATCGTGGAATTGTAAATGAATATTTTCTTCTAGAATCAGGTGGATCTGATTTTCACGGTGGGAAAAGAGAGGACGATGACAATTTCGGTAAATATTATACCTCTCCTGTGGCGGTTGAGGCAATGAGAACCTGTTTATTGAGGAATTCCGCATAAATTTTAATACAATGTTTTATACCCTATAAAAAAAAGTAAAGTTTTTTATCTTTATAAATAATAAACATTTCAACTAAGGAAACGAATAGGAAATATCTCTACTAGCACTGAAACAAAAGGGTCTAAAAAATGAGAAACTGTTTTCTTTTCTTATTCGTTGTATTCTTTATTTCTAATATCCACCCACAGCAAGTTACAAACTGGAAAAATTACTCAGATCTCCGGAATGTTACCGGTGTATTTTTTTCAGATGATGCAATCTGGTCAGCAACCGATGGCGGTGCTTTTAGATATATGTTGTCTGACAGTACATACAAAACGCTTACTAAAGCAGATGGAATTCAGGGTTTATCCATAACAAGTGTTACCAAGGATAACAAAGGAAATATTTGGTTCGGCAGTGCAGATGGCGTAATTGATATTTTTAACGCGGATGAGAATTCTTTTAATGTTATTATGGATATAGCAAATTCAGGACAGGTTAACAAGAATATCAACTACCTTAATATAAAATCTGATACAATTCTCGTATCATCCGAATTCGGTGTATCGCTAATCGATGCTGATAATTACATTTTTTTCGATACCTTCTTCAAATTCGGAACGTTCACAACTAACATTCGTGTAAATTTTGCCGATAAACTAGATCTTATTTATGTATGTACTGATGAAGGATTAGCGATACAAAAAAAGGGTGCAACTAATTTGTCGGCACCGGAATCTTGGAATACTTATAATAATACTAACGGATTACCAGGAACAAAGACTTTTAAAGTGATCAGGTATAATGATTCAATTCTTGTTGCTACCGACAACGGATTAGCAGAATTTGACGGTACTGGTTGGTCTGTTTTTCTTCCCCAATTCAATAACCAGATTGTCTCTGATATTCAGGCAACTGGTGATTCTTTGTTTATTTTATCCGATAAAAAAATATATCTTTACAGAAACAGCACCCTAACACAAATTCACAGTTCACCATACGATCTAAAAAGGATTTCAATTTCTCCAAATTCGGGTTATGCAATTGCATCCACTAATGGTACATTATTTGTTAATCGGGACGATTCCGTTAAGTACCTTATAGCAAATGGTCCGGCAGCAAATCAATTTCCGCAAATGAGTGTAAACTCTGAAGGAGTATTATGGTCGGCAAGTGGAAAGGATGGTGCAGGTGTAGGGTTTTATAGTTACAACAAAAATTCATGGAACAATTATAACGTTTCAAATTTACCGCAATTACCAAATAACGATGTTTATTCTGTATATACTTCCCCCGACAATGAAGTATACTTAGGTACATGGGGATTTGGATTTTTACGATACAACAACGAAAACTTTACATTATTTAACAGAGAAAACACCGGAATGCAGGGAGTCCCTGAGAATCCAGATTATCTGGTAATTACAGGTTTTGGAAATGATTCCCGGAATAATCTATGGGTATTAAACTATGCAGCAGCCGATCGTAAAACTTTAAGTATGCTGGAGGCAGGTTCTGATACAAGCTGGCATCATTTTTCCGTTCCTGCCGAACAAAACAGAATAGTTAAACAGCATTATGATCTGGCAATTGATCCTTATGATACAAAATGGTTCAGTTCCCGCGAATCAGCGGGATTGTTTTACTTTAACGAAATGAAAAGTTTTAATATTAGCAGCGATGATCGTTCAGGTTTTCTTACTACTGCAGATGGATTGGAACAAAACGATATCAATGCTGTTGTTGTAGATAAAAGAGGTGATGTGTGGGTCGGGACATCCCTTGGCGCAAATATTATAACCAATGTTGCTTCTATCTTATCATCTGGGACATCTTCTCTTACAATTAATCCAATTTTTTCATTAAGACAGCAATCCATTAACGATATAGCAGTCGATCCTATTAATCAAAAATGGATAGCAACAAATGAAGGATTATTACTGGTAAATTCAGATGGTTCAAGAGTTTTAGCATCCTATAATTCTGAAAATAGTCCACTTCTGTCCAACAGAATAGAAAGCCTGGCAATCGATGAAAATGCCGGGATTGTTTATGTCGGAACTGATAGAGGTCTGGCATCGTTTGAAACACCTTTTATTAAACCTGCAGAATCTTTTGACAAACTGTTTATGTACCCTAATCCTTACATTCTGGATGGAAATAACAAACTGTTAACAATAAATGGATTGATAAAGGATTCCGAAATAAAAGTATTGAACATCGACGGAAATTTGGTCACAGAATTTTCTTCTCCAGGTGGAAGAATTGCTTTCTGGGATGGAAAGGATAAAAATGGAAATATAGTCAACAGCGGCGTATATATCATTGTAGCTTACGATACCGAGGGAAACAGTATAACGACCGGAAAGGTTGCTGTTCTGCGTAAGTAGATTTAGTTTTCCCCTTTCAGAAATTTTCTTTTCTTACAGATGATTGATCTTACAAACATCTCCTTGCAATTTTGCGGTAAATATCTTTTCAAGGATGTGAGCTTCAAAATTAATTCCGGTGACAGAGCTGCTCTTATTGGTGCAAACGGTAGTGGTAAATCTTCCCTTTTAAAAATAATCTCAGGAAAATTGCCACCAGAAGGTGGTTTTGTTCAAAAGCAAAAACGAATTTCGATTGGTTACCTTCCCCAAGATCATATCGTTCATACAGGAAGTACCCTGCTTGAAGAGGCAATGCTTGCCCTCACTGATATAACAAATCTTCAGCAAAAAGAAAAAGAATTGACTGAAGCACTATCTTCACTTAACATTTCAAATGAAGAGCATCAGGATTTGATTAATAATTTAGGAGAAGTCCACCAAAGACTTGAAGAGCTTGATTCTTACAGTGCTTCATCAAAAGTTGAAAAGATATTAATGGGATTGGGATTTGAGGAAAAAGATTTTTCAAGATTAACAGATGAATTTTCAGGGGGCTGGCAAATGAGGATTGCACTTGCTAAAATTCTGATTTCACAAAATGATATTATTTTGCTTGATGAACCTACTAATCACCTGGATCTTGATTCTCTTGAATGGCTTATAACCTTCCTGAACAGATACAAAGGCGCACTCATAATTGTTTCACACGATAAACATTTTATTAATGCCGTTACAACCAAAACATATGAAATCTTTAATCGCAGATTTTCCATTTTCAATGGTAATTACGCTGCATATCTGAAATTTAAAGAAGAAAGAGATAAGGAATTAATCCACAAACATGAGCTGCAGAGAAAAAAGATAGAAGATACAAAAAGATTTATCGAACGCTTCAGGTATAAAAATACAAAAGCTAAACAGGTTCAAAGTAGAATCAAGCAACTGGAAAAAGAAGAACTAATTGAGCTACCTGATTTTGAAGATGCAATAAACATTAATTTTCCTGAGCCGCCGAAAAGCGGAAAAGTGAACGTTGAATTGCATAGGATTTCAAAATCCTATGGTGATAACAAAATTTTCAATGAAATAGATTTCCAAATAAACCGCGGTGAGAAAATTGCTTTCGTTGGTCCAAATGGTGCCGGGAAAACAACATTAGCAAAAATAATTGCCGGCCGAATCAATTTTGAAGATGGAAAACGAATTACTGGCCACAACACATTTATTTCATTTTATGCACAGGACGTTGCTGATAACCTTGATCCAGATTTTGATATAATTGAAACAATCTATGGTATAGCGAACGACAAGACGCCCGGGGAATTGCGCTCGCTTCTCGGAGCATTCTTATTTCATGGAGATGATGTTTTTAAAAAAGTTGGAATTCTTTCCGGTGGTGAAAAAAGCCGTGTAGCACTTGCTAAAATATTATTAACACAATCAAACCTGGTAATACTTGATGAACCGACAAATCATCTGGATATTTCATCAAAAAGAGTTCTTCAAAAAGCATTAATTAACTTCCCCGGTTCGTTGATCCTCATATCGCACGATGTTGATTTTCTTCAACCGATCGTTAATAAAGTAGTTGAAATTCGTAAAGGAAACATCAAAACCTTTGTTGGTGGTATAGATTATTACCTTATGAAGAGAGAAGAAATTCAGAAAAAGAATGAAGAAGAGACATTAAATCAACCTGAAAAAATAAATTCCAAAAAAGATAAGAAAAGAATTGCAGCAAAGAACAGGCAGGCAAAATACAGAGCCACAATAGATATTTCAGGCAAAATCTCAATACTTGAACAAGAAATTGACGAATTGGAAAAGAAAGAAAAACATCTGGAAAAAACATTGGCAAATCCTGATACTTACAACGACCACGAAAAAGCAACTGAATTAGGTAATGAATTTTCAGAAATCAAACAAAAATTGAACGTATGTTTAAATAAATGGGAAAGACTTAATACAGAACTAAAAAATATCGAATCTCAATTCGATTAGAATATTTCCCCTAAAAATTCTTCAGCTAAAGCTATACCTCCCCAGATTGCTGCATCGTCACCAAGTTTCGAAGGCAGTATTTTAAGATCTCTTGCAGAAGCTTTTAAAACATGATTATGAAAAGCATCTCTGATTTTTGGAATCATAAATCCGTCCATTGCCTCTATCATCCCACCACCAAGAACAATCAGGTTAAAGTTTAAAAAATTTACCTGGCTTGCTAGCACACCACCGATTACGTTACATGCTTCAGATATCCTTTTTGTAACCACTTTATCCCCTATCTCTAAAGCATTTGCCAGTGCTTTGCTTTTTATTCTCTGGCCTGATTTTACTTTTGCTGCCAGCTTACTTTGTTTTCCCTTTTTTATGTCCTCGGTTATCTTATTTACAATGGCAGTTCTACTCGCAATGGTTTCAAAACAACCGCGGTTACCACATCCACACACAGGACCATTTTTATCTACAAGAATATGACCTATTTCTCCGGCGACAAAATTAGATCCCCTATAAATTTTACCGTTCAAAATTAATCCACCACCAATACCAGTACCTATGAAAACCGCAAGCATATCTGTTGAGTTTTTTCCAACGCCAAAATATTTAATACCAAGTGCACCGAGATTAACATCGTTTTCTACTAAAACGGGAAAAGATATTTTTTTCTGAAGCTTTTCTTTAATATTAAAATTTTTAAGTCCGATGTTTGGGGCAAGATAAATAACTCCTGTATATGGATTGACCGAACCGGGTACTCCAAGACAAACTGCTTCAATGTGCTTTTCTTTCAAATCGTTCTCAGCCATAATATCTTTTATTGTAGAGGCTAAAGTTTCAACATATGCGTCACCACCAGCTTCAGGATTTGTCGGTACTTTAAGTCGTGCTGTTATCCCCTCCTCTTTATTTATAACGGAGACCAATACTTTTGTACCACCCATATCTATACTGATTACAGACTTTAACTGCAAAGTGTTTTCCTCGTTTTATAATTTTTATTAAAAAATAATTTTATTAAAGTATGAAGTTTAAATTACTATTGCAAAAGTAAGTTCCACTCATTATTATAAAGGTTAGTAATTAATATGAACAACATCATTAGTAATACAATAAATTGCAGAAGCACAAACCGTTAAAAAGATTCGGGCAAAATTATCTAAGGGATCAGAATATTCTGAAAAAGATCACTGCTCAAATCAATCCGGTACCAGATGATTTTATTTTGGAGATTGGACCTGGAAACGGGGAACTGACTGAATTTATCTACGATAATTCGAAAGATTTCTATGCTGTTGAGATAGATACACGAGTAATTGAGAATCTGCAGAAAAGATTTTCCGGATTGAAAATGATACAAGCAGATATTCTAAAGTTAGATTTGAGGACTCTTGAAAGACCGAGGGGGAAAAAAATCAGGATAATTGGTAACATTCCTTACAATCTCACTTCTCCTATAATTTTTAAATTGATCGACAATATCGAACTTATTTCAGATGCAGTATTGATGGTTCAATACGAAGTTGCAAAAAGAATGATCGCAAATAAAGGATCGAAAGATTACGGTATTCTTGCTGTGTTACTACAATATTTCAGTACCCCCGAGCTTTGTTTTAAAGTTTCACCTAATGTTTTCTATCCCAGACCAAAAGTAAATTCAGCAGTAGTTCAAATCCGTTTTAAGGAAAAGGATTTCACCAATCAATACAAGCAAACATTCATAAACGTAGTTAAAGCAAGTTTCGGAAATAGAAGAAAAACCATAAAAAATTCCCTTGGTAATAGTATATTTAAAGAATTAAATTTTACAGCTACCGGTATTGATCTTACACGGAGGGCGGAACAATTAGACATAAAAGAATTTGAATATTTAGCTGATTACGTCCTGAGCAAGAGTGATCAATCCGAATCTACTTAAAAATTATTTGTCTCGACCGAATGGTTAAAACTAAAGAATACGTACAACACCTTAAGGCATTCGATGTTGTAGTGGTAGTATTTTATATTGTACTTACCTTACTAAATATAATTTTTTACTCAAGGATAGCGAACTGGTGGTTATGGATACTTGTTAATGCAGGCATAATTGCTCTTACATTTTTCTTGGCTTATCTTGAAACAAAAAATGAAAACAAATTCTGGACAAGTCTTCATTACTGGTATATTGTTCCGCTTATACTTCTTACCTTCAAAGAAATTTATTTTATGGTAAAACCTATCAGAATTTATGATTATGATCATTTGTTTATTTCAATCGACCGGTGGATTTTCGGAACAGATCCTACGCATTTAATTTATAAAATTTCTACTCCACTCCTCACTGAAATATTACAAATTATCTACGGAATGTTTTACCTTCTTCCGATCATTTTAGGATTGGTTCTGCTCAGGAAACAAAGATACGTTGCAATGGATTTTGCCGTGTTTACTGTTGTATATGGATTTTGCCTTTCATACCTCGGATATTTTTTGTTACCTGGTATTGGCCCAAGGTTTACATTACATAACTTTGCAACCTTGAATGAGCAGCTTCCGGGTTTATTCCTTACAAATATTCTCAGGGACTTTGTAAATATGGGTGAGTCCATTCCACCGGGAACTTTGAATCCTGCTGCTGTCGTACAGCGTGACATTTTTCCCAGTGGACATACAATGATCACGCTAATTGTAATTTACCTCTCAGTCAAGATGAAAAGCAGATCAAGATTTTTCTTTGTGCCGGTAGGTTCTCTTTTAATATTTTCAACAGTTTATTTATGGTACCATTATGTAATTGATCTTATCGGTGGATTGGTATTTATGATATTTACTGTTTGGTCTGCAAAATATATTTTCAACTGGTGGCGAAGACAAATTGGTAAGCCTGAATTCAGCTACAACAAAAATTAAACCGAACTGCCGATGGAAGAGAAAAAAACTAAAGTAAAAAGAATTTTCGATTCGATCTCACCTCATTACGATTTCCTCAATCATCTGTTAAGCTTTGGATTAGATATTTACTGGAGAAAGAAGGCACTCAAACTCTCAGATTTAAGTAGCGAAAGTATATTATTGGATATTGCATGTGGAACCGGTGATTTTGCAATTGCCGCAAGAAAGCTTGGAGTTATACAGATTTATGGTGCCGACTTATCACAAAACATGCTCAAACTTTTCGTAGAAAAAAGTAACTGGATTAACGGCAAAACAATTCAAATGATTGCTGAAAAGTTACCATTAAAAAATAATTCGGTTACAAATATAACCATAGCTTTCGGTGTTCGTAATTTTTATGATATAAAGGAAGGTTTTAAATCGTTCCATAGAATTCTAAAACCTGCCGGAACTGCTACCATTCTCGAATTTAGAATGCCGGAGAACTTGTTTTTCAAAAGATTGTATAAATTCTATTTTAAAAAGATTCTCCCATTTGTTGGTGGAATTATTTCCGGCGATAAAGAAGCCTATAAATATCTTCCATCATCTGTAGAAGAATTCGATGAGAAAATTAACCTGGTTAAGTTGATGACAGAGGCAGGATTTGAAAAAGTTGAAAATTATAATCTAACATTTGGAACTGTTCAGGTTATAATTGCAAAGAAGTAAATTATTTTATGTTGTACTCAACTAGATTTTGCGTATAAATTTCAGAAGTATCGGATAATGCAATTCCCCCACCGCTAAAAATCCCAAGTATTGCCGCACTACCCTCAGATTTTACGATTCCGATGTTATCTGCAACCCAAATATAAGCTGTAAAATTCTGTGGTGGATTTTGAGGATCATCTTGAATGGTTAAGATGTATTCTACTTTTTTAGTATTAAGTGTTTCGGAAGCTCCGTTCAGATTCAATTGTAATTCTTCATCGTTAAAATATTTGGCGGTAAAATCAACAACATTATAACTTAGCAGATCATTAACATTATAGCTCACTCTGTAAACTGTCCATGAATTTCCTGATACAAATGGAAATAAAAATAATCTCATTTCCGTTTGAAATGAAATCGATGACCGGACAGAATCCGGTAGTAAAACACTAATACCTGAAGTATCTACAAAATAAAAAACTCCTGTTTCAGTAGTTCTGAAAAAAGTAGTGAAAGGGATTTTTTGTGATATTATTTCTAATGAATCTAATTGAATCTTATAATTTGTTCTCCGGATTAGCGTATCACCATCGTAAGTTATAAAACGGTTACCAGCCATAATGCTTCCATTCGAATCTGTCCTGGTAATTTCATATTTATAAGTTGATCCTTCACCGTTCGGAAAGTAATTTCCGTTATCTGTGGGCGTTCCGGGATTCGTGCCTTTGTCATCAATGCAAGAATACACAATAAATAGACCGGTAAGCAAGAGCAGAATTTTAATTAAAATCTTTTTCATCTAAGTTGATCTTTAAGTGCATTAAATGCTTTAAATCGATGACTTATTGAATTCTTATCAGCAGAATCCAGTTCTGCCGAAGTTATTGTATATCCATCCGGTACAAAAATAGGATCGTAACCAAACCCGTTTTTACCTCGTTCTTCATCAATTATTCTTCCTTTAATTTCACCAAAAGATACAATCTTCTTTTCACCGTCGTAATAAATTGCTGCGCAAACAAATTTTGCAGGATGAGGTTGTGGAAATTTTTTAAGCTCTACTAAAAGTTTTTTATTGTTTGCTTGGTCGTCACACTCTTCACCGGCATAGCGTGATGAATAAACACCGGGTCTATCATTTAATTGTTCCACCACCAAACCGGAATCATCAGCAATGGTGGGAATTCTAAATTTATCATAAACTTCTTTTGCTTTGATGAATGCATTTTCTTCAAATGTGGTTCCTGTTTCCTCAATATCAGTTGATTCATTTATATCCAGTAAGGAAACAATCTGAATTTCCAGATCGCCTAAGATATGTTTTACCTCTTCAATTTTTCCTTTATTCTTAGATGCAAAAATTATTTTTTTCATTGTATGAATTAATATTATCTAATATATATTTATTAATAAATATTGAACCTCCAAGAGGTTCCTTTTAAAACGGAAAACCTTCAACTACAAACATTAAGCTCCTATGGAGCCTTCAATTGAATTCCAATTGGAATTCAATATTTGCAAGAACAGAATCTCACCACAAACTCAGAACACCATAGGTGTTCAACATTCTAAATTTAAAATTGTTTACTTACCTACAATTTGTTTTTCCGTTTTCCAAAATTGATCTTAGAGGGACACATTGATTATAGTCTCTTCAACAATTTTTTCAATTCGCCGGATGCTTCTGCGACTATTTCTTCTTCATTATAAATTATCGATTTACCATCACGAAACAACCATTTGCCATTTACCATAACGGATTTAACATTACTGTTGTTCGATGAATAAATAATATCAGAATAAATATTTTCTTCATCAGATAAAGAATTTGTCGCAGTGTTCAGATCAATCAAAGCGAGATCCGCTTTTTTCCCAACTTCGATGCTTCCAGTTTCATCATCTAAATGCAGGGCTTTTGCTCCTTCGATCGTTGCTAATTTAAATACAGTTTTTGCATCCATTACATCAGCACCATGAATTGGTTTTTGAATTAAAGCCGATAATCGCATTTCAGTAATTGCAGAAAGATTGTTGTTACAGGGAGCGCCATCTGCACCTATCGATACACTGATTCCTCTTTTAATATAATCAGGTATGTTTGCAATTCCCGATCCAAGCTTAAGATTAGCGGAAGGACAATGTGCTACTCTTACATATTTGTTCTTCAAGATCTGTTTTTCATTTTCATTTAGATGAACACAATGTGCAAGTACGGTTTCCTTATCCAGAACATTTATTGAATCAAAATATTCTATGTTTTCCTTATTATGTTTTTTTCTGACTTCCTCAATTTCACCTTTACTCTCCGAAGCGTGAGTATGATAAACCGAGCCGGGAAAATCGTTATTCATCGATTTCGTTTCTTTAAGCAATTGTTCAGAACAGGAAAGTACGAACCGTGGTGCAAAGCCATATTTTATCCTTCCCTTTTCTTTGTTATGATAATATCTTGCCAGATCGTTCATGTAACTCAATTCATCTTTTGTATTCGACTTGAAATCAGGGAAAAGATTATTTTCATCAATTAAACACTTACCGGAAAATCCACGAATACCCGAAGCTATCATTTCTTCAAATACAACTTCCTGATGTCTTAAAGTTCCCATATCGAGCACAGTTGTAGTTCCTCCGGATAAAATTTCATTCAAACCGATTTTAACTGAAGCTCTGAGAGAACGTTTGTTATGTGCATTCTCAAAAGGAAATATCTTCTGCTGAAGCCAGTCAAGCAACTTAAGATCATCAGCCAGGCCTCGGAAAAGAGTCTGGCAAAGATGAATATGAGTTTGAACAAATCCCGGAATCAAGGTTAGATTTCCATATTCATACACATTACCCTTAAACTCTTCCTTATTGACTTCCGAAGCTGAAATTAAGCCTGTAATAAGATCGTTTGTAATTACAACAGCAGTGTCTGTAAGAATTTGATCATCCTTATCTACTGTTATAATTTTTTGGGGAATAATTAATTTTTTATCGTTCATTTCTTCTCTTCCAATATTTCATCCATAACTTCGAAAGCATAACGGAGATGCGGAATAACAATAGAACCGCCCACAATTAACGCAATGTTAAACGATTCATACAACTCCTCTTTTGTAGCGCCTTCTGTAATTGATCTATCAATATGATAAAATATGCAATCATTGCAGCGTAAAACCATAGAAGCAACCAATCCCATAAGTTCCTTTGTTTTTGCAGGGAGTGTTCCATCAATATAAGCTTTGTTATCGAGTGCAAAGAATTTTTTGTAATCGTTAAACCCGGAGTTGAGAATTTTATCGTTCATATCAATCCGGTATTTACGAGTTTCAGAAGTAGTTTTTTTCATCTGTTATACTTTCGATAAGAAACAAAAAAATACTTAAAAATGATTTAAAAGTGTCATTCTGGCTCGTGCAGAATCAAATTAAATACAAACTCAAAGATTCCGGTCTCTCCCATAAATGGGATCGCCGGAATGACATCAGTTAATAAATTTATTTTTCTCAGGATCATAAGAAACCTCGAGCTCATCTACATTAAAATCATCTGGTTCATCTTCCCAATCGTATCTTTGCGGCGGATCGATATTTCTGAACAAATAAGCTGAAAGTAAACCGCTTAACGCACCGGATAAATGTGATTCCCATGAAATACCTTCCTGTCCCGGTAAAATTCCCCAAACAACTCCACCGTACAAAAAAGTAACAAGCAGAGCGAGTGCAATTGATTTATTATCCCGCCTGAAAACGCCGCTGAAGAATAAAAAGCTTACAAATCCGTACACTATTCCGCTGGCTCCGATGTGATAAACCTGGCGGGCGAATATCCAGACCATAGTTCCCGTTAATAGATAAATGAAGAAAAATAAATAGTATGCTACCTTAGGAAAGAAGAAAAAAATTATCCAGCCTAAAAAAATAAGCGGTATTGTATTAGAAATAAGATGAGGAAATCCTTCGTGAATAATCGGTCCGGTGATTATTCCCAACAAACCTGATCCAGTTCTTGGTAATATTCCCATCCAGGCAAGGTTCAGATGAAATATTACCGTAATTACCTGTACAATCCACAAAACGGCCGGAAAAACAAGTGGAATTAAAAGGCTGTTTATGAATTTCTGTCTGGTTTGTTCCTGCATCAGATAAATTATTCTATTGTTAAATGCTTAGTTCTACTAAAAAAAATTTTAACAACAGCTAATATAAAAAATTAGGAGATGTAGTTTTTGGAAATAAATTGGATTGTATAATCAGGAATCCGTTAATAATCTTAAAAAGATACTAAATATAGGATTCATTTCATCTATTATTCATAAAAGAGATTATATACAACTTTATATTCATTGATTAATTCTCAATTAATAATTATAGTTTCCTCGGGTCCTGCCAAATAAGTTTCTCACTTTTGCGTTCCTTGAAAAAATCTGGGCACCTTCCATCTCCCCTCCCCGTAATTCCTCCATTCGGTGCACAAATCACATTACTCAACATATCATAGAGAGTACTGAATTGGTCACAACATTGAGGTGGCACGTAATAAACGATTATACCTTTGTATTCATATCTCCAAATCGATTGTGGTGGATTACCGACAGGTTCACTTTGATATTTTTTTATAAGATCGTTAATCCATTCTGGATTTTCATCAGGTGCTGTTGATTGATTGCAGGCTAAGATAAATATTAAAGACAGGAAACTAATAATAATATTATTTTTCATATCAATTCATCCTTTCTTCAATCAGACTAACCGTTTCTTTAAAAATATTTAAAAAACAGTAAAGCCATTCCCCATCGGAATAAGTATTTGAGGAAGTCCGCCCTATAGATGCAATTGCAAATTAATATATTTCGTTATCGTTTTCAATTACAAGTAAACTTTAATTGTCTTCATCATTGTTTGTTTGAACTTTCGTCCTTTTTTTCGCCAATATTGTAGCAACAGCTAATGATATAAGAAAAGCAGGTACTGCTGTTGTAAAAGGCCAGACTGCAAATGCAAAAATCATCAGGTTATTTTTATCCGAGTCTGCAAACAATGTTAGTATATTTGCTGCTGCCGCAAGAAGAAAAGCACCTAGGGCAACAGCCACAGATACCCGCAGGGCTACAATACGTGGTGGATTAAGCAAACGGTAGTGTTCATAAATTATATTATACACAAAAACAGCAATACTAATTACAAATGCAGCCCAATTCCATAACATTTTCATTCCATCCGATATAGTCGAGCTGGTAATTACAGTAAATATAATACCCACTACTACGTAAACAACGGCGAAAAGTATCAATTCCCTCAGGGTATGTTGTTTTTCCGATGTTTCTATTTCACTACCTGATTATTATTAGTTCAGTTAAATATAACCTATTATTAATACTCTCCCAATCTTCTCTTCAACATTCAACAAATTGTTAAATTATATTTTTATCTTTTAACACCCTTAGATAAGCAGCAATTTGTCCTCGGTGATGAGCCTCGTGATCTAAATTTCCACGAAGAATTATCCATTCAATACTAACTTCAGAATTAAACCTATCATCGAATATTTTGATTTTTAATTTTTCCTCATCAAATGTGTTAATAAATTCTATTTTCTTTTCAAGCAATTCTTCGAGTTCATTTATCAGCATTATAAACTTTTCTCTA
>JAJDNK010000164.1 GCA_022340715.1 bacterium BMS3Abin03
GAAGCCTGGGTTGGAGAAGTAGCCCCTGGTATTTATGGGGCAACATATCGCCCGGATGATCAAAAACTTTTTGCCGATTCACATATTGGTTGGATCTGTTATGTGGATGAATTAACAGGTTACACTTATGCAAAAACGTACGATATTTTTGAAGATGCTGAATACCCCGATGACGGTGCGAGAAATGAAGTGTGGATTAATGGCAACCCTCATTATTTTGAAGTAGAGGTTGTCAGTCCGGTTGTTAATCTTCCAGCCAATGGAGGAAGTTATACTTTTACAGAAAACTGGTGGGCAGCCAAAGTAAACGGTCCGATTTTATCTGTTACCGGAGCAGGTGCGGTTAGGTCTTTTGATTATGATAAAGAAGCTAAACGATTTACTGGTGAATTCGGTGTATTTCACATTGGTAAAGCAAGATTAGAATTCACAGATAGTTCAGGAGCATTAATTGATACCAGCTTAAGTTATGATGTAACACCCCTTGAAACATTTGTACTTGATGACTCGACCGAAATTTCTTCTTCAGCAGATTCAGTACATGTTGTAATTATTGATGATGAGAATAATTTTATAGGAACTCTTGTATCCAGAACTACAGAAGATTTAATAACCGGTATCAAATCTTTAACTAACAACGTTCCATCAAGATTTATATTAAAACAAAATTATCCTAATCCATTCAACGCAACAACAAAAATAAAATATACAATTCCGGATATAGGGACTTCATTTATGAAGTTCATTAAAATAAAAGTTTACGATATCCTCGGCAATGAAATAGCAACTTTAGTTAATGAAGAAAAATCCGCAGGCAATTATGAGATCGAATTCGATGGAAGTTATCTTTCAAGCGGAATTTATTTTTACAGTATGCAATCAGGAACATTTACAGATACCAAGAAATTCATTTTAATGAAATAGAACTAACAAATAATAATTTATTGGAAATATGCTATGCGAAATCACAATTTTTATTGTTTCATATTGATTGCTTTAATAACATTTGTATCACACAATTTGTTTGCTCAAAATCCAATTATCAGGGATCAATTTTCTGCAGATCCATCGGCAAGAGTATTTGACGGTAAAGTTTATCTTTATCCTTCTCACGATATTCTCGCTAACGAAGAAAGAGGGCGTCCCGGTTGGTTTTGTATGGAAGATTACCACGTCTTCTCCTCTGAAAATCTTACAGACTGGACAGACCATGGTGTTATTGTAAGCCAGGGCAATGTTCCATGGGTTAATCCGAAAGGATATGCAATGTGGGCACCAGATTGTATTTCCAGAAACGGAAAATATTATTTTTATTTTCCTGCTCCGGGTAAGGATTCAACATATGGTAGAGGTTTCCACATAGGAGTTGCTGTATCGGATAAACCTTATGGACCATTTACACCTCAGTCAGAACCGATCAAAAATGTTCGAGGTATTGATCCGAACGTATTTATAGATAAAGACGGACAGGCATATTTATACTGGTCAGCAAGAAATATATATGTAGCAAAGTTGAATGAGAATATGCTCGAACTTGCTTCCGAACCTCAAATTATAGCAAATCTTCCGGATAAAGGATTAAAAGAAGGTCCGTTTCTGTTTGAACGTAATGGTATTTATTATCTTACTTATCCGCATGTTGAGGATTCAACCGAAAGATTAGAATATGCAATTGCTGATAATCCCTTAGGGCCCTTTAAGATGACCGGAGTGATAATGGATGAAAAACCGGAATGTTGGACAAATCACCAATCAATTATTGAGTACAAAAATCAGTGGTTTCTTTTCTATCATCATAATGATCTATCTCCTAATTTTGATAAAAACAGATCTGCAAGAATAGATAGCTTGTTCTTCAACGAAGATGGAACAATTCAAAAGGTAATCCCAACTTTACGTGGAGTTGGATTAACAAACGCTTCAGACAAAATACAAACTGATAGATACAGTCTCAAAAGCAATGAAGGTTCATCAATAGCATTTATAGATACATCTAATAAGTTCGGAGGCTGGAAGACAATACTCGATAATGAAAATGCCTGGGTACAATATAACGGTGTTGATTTCGGAAGTAATAAATTCAATTCGGCTAATGTAAAAGTATTATCAAAAACAGGTGGTAGCTTACAATTGAAATTAGATAACGCTGACGGACCTGTAATTTCAGAAATTGAAATTCCTAAAAATTCAGAATGGAATATTATTGCGTCACCATTATTAGAAAATCAACCCGGAGTTCATAACCTGATTGTACAATTAAAAAATAGCAGCAATATTGAAATTGATTGGGTAAGTTTTAAATAGCTAAATTATAAATTTATTAAAGTAAGCAAGTTGTAATTGTATTTAGATGTTTTTTGACAAATAAAATGAGACATCCTTAATCTGTATAGTGGTGAATAACACTAGTTACGGTTAATGAATTAACATAAAATCATAGGAAGTTATTATGAAAAAGTTATTGTTGCTTTTTGTAGTGATGACTATCCTGATACCATTTAAGTCATCTTTTCCCCAGACTATTAATGATTACATCTCAGAGGTAAGGGGGGATACTCTTGTTATTAAAGATTATTCTGAAATGAATAATCAACCAAACTCTTTGAATTGGGTCCTGCTCCTGGATACTAATGATGTTCCCGCAGGACGTGTCTATTTGCTACAAGCAGGTAGGTTTTACCCAAACACTTATAGTCCAACCAGCTCTTCCAAACATCCGACAGTAATTGTGGGATCTAATCCTACAATGATAGTAAACAATAAAAACGTAGCGTCTTCTCCCCCGTTGATATGTACCGACAGTTCAGCAGTAGGACCAGCTATCGGTATTAATGCAGGCGGCGATCTCACCATAAAGAATTGTCAACTTGTTAATACAACGAATAACGGTAATAATGGAGTACTCTTTACTAATACATTGGCTTCTAACCTGCATTTAGTTTATGATAACTGTTTATTTGAACATACGGCTCACTGGTTTGTATGGATACGCAATTATTCAAATGAAAATGTAACTTTCAGAAATTGTTACTTTGTTAATATGAACGGTCAACCTTGCCGGCGTGATGGTGGTGTATTCATATCTTTTTACAATCAGGATACACTATTAGTTGAAAACTGTACTCATGTTATGGCTCAGGGTTCTTTGTATAAGTTTATGATTTATCCAGATAGCCACCCACCTTTTTATCCTCATGATTATGAATTCAAAAAAATAATTTTCAATCATAATACATTCGTTAATTGTGCCGGAACTGTCTTTATGAATCCCGGATATCAGAGTAATGTCACGCTTACCAGTAACATATTCATAAATTGTAATGTACAGGGTTTTGCGCCTATTCTTGGCACATTGGATATAGGTGAAGTTGATCCGGACAGCCTGCCTATGGGTTTAGTTAATGTTTATGATTCTGCAGAAGCTCCAATAAAATTCTATGTCGATAGAAACCTCATCTTTAATGATCCTTCTCTTTCCGGCATAGATGACATCTTGAATACAAATGAAGTTAATGGCGTAACAAACTGGAAAACGCAAATGATTACTATGAATGAGAGAACTCAATTGATGTTTGATAATGATACCAAGTATCCTTATCTAATTGAAGGCGAATGGTTTGAAACGCTGCCTAATTTTACAGATCCTCAGGATTTGTTAACTACCCAGCTCACAAATTTAAAAGCTTTTGCTCTTTCAACAGTAGATATCACGAGTACGGCAGTATTACCCGATTGGCGAATAATTAATACCGGCCCAGATAAGATAGTCTATCCCGACTGGCCAATCCCTGTTGACCTATCGTACAATGACAGTGAATTACTTACTGGTGGAATAGGTAGTTTTCCTATAGGTGACCTGAATTGGTTCCCGGTTCAAAAAGCAGCATGGTTAGCTCAAAGAGATTATGAGTATGAACTACTTGACCAGTGGCTAAGAACTGATATTGAGAAGGATAATCCTTCATCACTTGAATTCAAACTTCAACAAAATTACCCAAATCCGTTCAATCCTAGCACAATGATAAGTTTTACTATTCCTGAAGCAGGTTATGTAACTTTGAAAGTTTACAACACTTTGGGTGAGGAAGTAGCTACTTTGCTGGACGGCTTTAAATCTGCCCAATCTTATGAAATCAAGTTTGATGGAACGGATTTAGCAAACGGAGTCTATTTGTACAGCTTAGAAGAAGGAAATAATATTATTACAAAGAAGATGATTCTTTTAAGATGAGGAAAGGATTAAGAATAGAATCATTATTTATTATAAAAAGCGTTCAAGAAAATACAGATAGAGTAAGATTTCAAATGTTTTTTCTCTAAAGTAGCGAATTCTGCATTTGACTGCTATGTAAATCTGTGTCAAATTTTGTAAATCCTTTATGCGAATATTTTAAAAAAAACATTTCTTGAAAAACAAATAATATCGGAGTATTAAATGGTACGAAATGTCTACAAAACTATAGTTGCAGTAATAGTTTTCTTGTTTCTCAATTCTACCTTAGGTGTAGCACAGACTATTACAATTAATGCGGGAGATAATCAAACAATAAATTGGGAAAAAATACATACCGCAAAACTCGATGGGAGTGTCTCGGATGGAATAGAAGTAGAATGGACCTGTCCGCAAAATTCAGAAGTAATTTTTAAAGATGCGTCCAATCCGAATACAGAAGTAACTTTCCCCCGCACCGGTTATTACTTATTAGTTCTTTCATCTTTAGAAACCGGTAATAACCAGATAAGCAGCTCTGTAATTGTTAATGTTTTTAAACCACATTCCTATAAAGAGAGGCTTTCTGATCTAATAAATTTAATGACAGTTGATGAGAAGATTAAACAATTAACCAATCAATCTGATTCTATTCCACGCTTAGGACTTGCCAAGTACAACTATTGGAGTGAAGCATTACATGGTATACTTGCGAGTGATGTAACATCATTTCCACAGGCTGTTGCGATGGGTTCTACCTGGGATCCTAATTTAATATTTCGTGTAGGTTCCGTTATATCAGATGAAGCACGTGCTTATAATGTAGCTTATGGAAAAGGACTAACTTATTGGAGTCCTACTATTAATATAGCACGCGATCCACGCTGGGGACGTAATGAAGAATCCTATAGTGAAGATCCTTATCTGCTCTCACGTATGGGTGTTTCATTTGTTAAGGGTATGCAGGGAAACGATCCTTATTATCTAAAAACTGTTTCTACTCCTAAACACTTCATTGCAAATAACGAAGAAGAACGCCGTCATACTGGTTCTTCCGATGTTGATATGCGAAGTTTGTTTGAATATTATTTACCTGCATTTCATAGTGCAATAGTTGAAGGAAAAGCTTACTCAATTATGGGGGCATACAATGAACTTAATCAGGTTCCGTGTAATGCAAATACATTCTTATTAAACGATCTGTTAAGAAGGAAATGGGGATTTAAAGGTTATGTAGTTTCTGACTGCGGAGCCATTTTCGATATGTTATTTGGACACCATTATTTTAAAACCGGTCCGGAAGCTGCTGCAAGAAGTATACTTGCAGGTTGTGATTTAAATTGTGGTGTAGCCTACCGTAGATTCCTGCAGGAAGCACTGGATAAAAATTTATTGGGAGAAAAAGATCTTGATAGCGCTTTAACAAGAGTTCTTTCCGCACGTTTCAGATTGGGTGAATTCGATCCACCTGAAGAGGTACCTTACAGTTCAATTACAAAAGATAAACTTGACAGCAAAGAAAATCGTGATCTTGCTCTTGAAGTTGCACAAAAATCGATTGTCCTTTTGAAGAATGAGGGAATCTTACCATTAAAGAAAGATAAAGTAAAATCCGTTGCTGTTATTGGTCCAAATGCTATAAATGCACAATTAGGTATTTACAGTGGCTTTCCTACAGTACAAGTTAGTCCTCTTGAAGGAATAAAGGACAAAGCTGAATCCCTTGGGATAAAAGTAGAATATACACTTGGATCCAGTCTTGGCGGCGGTTTGTTAAGCCCTGTTGAAACGCAGTATTTCGGTAAAGTTGAAGGTACTGATAAAACCGGAATGAAGGGTGAATATTTTAATAATATGAAATTATCCGGGGAACCTGTTGTAACCAGGATTGATCCAAATGTAGATTTCAATTTCGGAACTAAATCCCCCGCCCCGGGAATTCCCGAGGATCAGTTTTCTGTAAGATGGACTGGAAAAATAATTCCGCCTGACACAGTCCATCATATCGGCACAAGTTGTGATGATGGTTCACGCTTATACGTAGATGGAAAATTAATAATAGATGACTGGCATGATCACGGTGAAAGACCAATTAGTAAAGCGATAGAATTACTCCCCGGTAAAGAATATGATGTAGTATTTGAATATTACGATAATACTTTAGGTGCAGTTGCAAAGTTAACATGGGATCTTAGTCAAAAGAATTTTGATAAAGCCAAAGAAGTTGCCGCAAATAGTGATGCTGTTATTCTTATTTTGGGAATTTCACCCGGCATTTCTCAGGAAGAATTGGATCGTACGGAAATCGAATTACCGCAAGTTCAAATAGATCTTCTTGATGCAGTGTCATCTGCTAATCCTAATATTGTTGTTGTTCTCATAAACGGTGGACCTGTTGCTTTTAAAGGTACTGATGATAAGGCAAATGCTATTGTTGAGGCATGGTACGCAGGAGAATTTGGCGGAAAAGCAATTGCGGATGTTTTGTTCGGTGATGTTAATCCCGGTGGAAAACTTCCTGAAACATTTTATGCGTCCACAAAAGAGCTTCCTCCTATGTATGATTACGATCTTATTAATCATCCACGCACGTATATGTATTTTGAAAAACCGGTATTATTCCCGTTTGGTCATGGACTTTCATACACCACGTTTGAATACAGTAATTTAAATCTTGCCAACGACAAAATTTCCGACGACGGTGAAGTTAATTTACAATTCACAATTAAGAATACCGGTGAAATGAAAGGAGATGAAGTAGCGCAGATTTATGTTCATAGTATGGATGCGACAATAAAAGTACCGATCAATCAGTTAAAACGCTTTCAAAGAATTACACTTTTACCTGGAGAAAGTAAAACACTCACATTCAAAATACCGGCGAAAGAATTATCTTTTTACGATATCGAAACAAATGATTTTAAAACAATACCGGGAAAATGGGAGATTCAGGTTGGAAGTTCTTCAAAAGATATCCGATTTGCAAAAATTATTTCCATTGAATGAGAAATAATTCTCTCAAAAAAATAATTTTGAGTAAATTTGCTATATAGTAATTTATGAGGGAACAAAGAAAGGCTTATGCTGTATTCTCAGTAAATAAAATTACGACTAAATAACTGGTTAAATATAACCGGATTGCTAAACTACCATAGAGAAATATAATGAATTCAATGCCTTTAGGTTTCTTTGATTGGGGGATAATGATAGTTTACTTTGCATTTATTGTCTGGATCGGATTTTATCTCAAAAAGTTTACAAAATCCGATGATGATTTTTTCCTCGCCGGTAGAAGAAACAGCATGTGGGTTTGTGGTATTGCTTTTATGTCAGCTAATATGGGTTCGATGGAAGTAATTGGTTACACCGGACAAAGTGTTAAGTATGGATTATATGCTGCACATTTTTATCTGATCGGTGCTGTTCCCGCAATGTTGTTCCTCGGTGTTTTTATGATGCCTTTTTATTATCACAGTAAGATTAAATCTATTCCCGGATATTTGAAAGCTCGTTTCAATGAAAGTGCGCGGGTTTTTAACGCTGCAATGTTTGTAGTGAATATGATTCTGGTTTCAGGGATTGCACTTTATCTTCAGGCTTTAATCTTCCACACTTTCCTTGGATGGAACTGGGATTTAAGCATATGGCTTTCTGCAATTTTTGTAGCTCTTTATGTTACATTAAGCGGTTTACTTTCAGCAATGTTTACAGAGATTGTACAATTCTTTTTAATATGGGGTGGTATATTAATCTTACCAATTTTGGGATTAGTCGATATCGGGGGTCCTGCAGAAATTTCTGCAAATCTTTCTGAAGGTTTCAAAACACTTTGGGCAACTTCTGGTAGTCCTGCAGATAATCCAATGTATGTTACGTGGGGAGGATTAGTACTTGGATTAGGTTTTGCCATTGCATTTGGTTACTGGACAACAGATTTCTTAATTATACAACGGGCTTTCTCAGCAAAGGACTTACGTTCTGCGAGAATGACTCCAATTATAGGTTCATATTTCAAACTATTACTCGGTGCAGTTGTTGTTGGTACGGGGTTAATTGCTTTAGTACTTATGAATGATTCATCGAGCGGGTTTAGCTTGTTAGTGGAAGGAGGAAAAACCAATTATGATTCTGTGCTGCCTTTGCTGATGCAGAGGTATTTTACGCCGGGTCTTATTGGTGTTGGCGTTACTTCAATGATCGCGATGTTTATGGCCGGTATGGCCGGTAATATGAGCTCTTTCAATGCAGTTTGGACATACGATATTTATCATTCTGTTATAAATAAAAAAGCTACATCACAAAAACTTCTGCAGATTGGAAGAATAACAACTGTTGCAGGAATTTTGCTAAGTGTTGCTGGCGCGTACATTGCGCGCAGCATGCCTACAGTCATTGATTATCTTCAAGCAATCAGTTCAATGTTTTTAGCTCCTTCCGTTGCAATTATTATCCTCGGTATGTTCTGGAAATTTATAACTCCCAAAGGAGGATTATGGGGAATGCTGATTGGAACTCTTGTAGCGGTTCTGTTATTTATTGCACAGGAAGCTAAAATAATTCCCATAAGTTTCGTCATCCCGGGTTTCAGTGGAGCGGGTGAACAATCCTTTATGGCTGCAAATTTTTGGCGTGCTGTTTGGGCTTGGTTAATTTCGACTGGAACCGCTATCATCATTAGTTTCTTTACAAAAAATAAAACTGATGAAGAGTTAACAGGTTATGTAAAAGGGCTGATTGATAAAAATGAAGCTGTAGTAGAAAAAACTACATGGAATAAGAAACCAGAGTTCTGGGCTGCCATTACATTGGTAATCTTTATAATCATAAACATTTTACTTTGGTAGGAGCGAATTAATGGAAACTGAAAAAGGAATGAGAAGCATCTGGTTTTTTGTGGGATTAATAATGCTGACAATCGGTATTCTTGTTTTTCTCGCAGGCATTTACGAATTAATAAACCCAACTATTCAGGACATAAAACTCATCAATCTTCATACAAATATTTGGTGGGGAGCATTAATAGCTATTACAGGTCTGATCTATATTGTAAAAAATAAAAACAAATATGTCGATAAGTAGTTTTAATTTTTTAAAATAATTCGTATCTAATAAATATTCCTATTCGATAGAAAAAATGAATCTAGTTTATGAATGAGATAAAAAAGACGATCAATCCAATTTCAATACCCACAAAAAAACTTTATACCGGAAGTCAGATTCCCTGTATTGGATATGGAACTTTTGGTTCAGATTATATCCCCGCCGAAACAGTATCAGAAACGGTTAAGAAAGCGATTTATTCGGGCTACAGGCAGATTGATTGTGCATCGGTTTATGGTAACGAAAAAAATATCGGTGAAGTTCTAGATGAAATATTTAAGAGTGGTTTTCTTGAACGTGAAGATTTATGGATTACTTCAAAAGTCTGGAATGATATGCATGACAATGTTGTTGAGTCGTGCAAACAATCATTAAAAGATCTTAAAATAGATTATCTTGATTTGTATCTCGTTCATTGGCCTTTTCCAAACTACCATCCTCCTCATTGTGATGTTACATCGCGCAGCCCGAATGCTAAACCTTACATCCACGAAAATTATATGAAAACCTGGCGCCAGATGGAACAGCTTGTTGAAGATGGTCTGGTTAAAAATATTGGTACTTCCAATATGACAATACCAAAGCTGAAACTTTTACTAAGAGATGCAAAGATAAAACCTGCCTGCAATGAAATGGAACTGCATCCTCATTTTCAGCAGCCGGAATTGTTTGATTTCTGTTTGAAGAATGATATTCAGCCGATAGGTTATTGTCCACTGGGTTCCCCGGGACGTCCTGAACGTGACAGAACCAAAGATGATACAGTCGATCTTAAAGATGAAGTAATAATTAAAATCGCGAATAGGTTAAACGTAACCCCCGCCCAGGTTGCAATTAAATGGGCTGTACAACGAGGACAAATTCCAATTCCTTTTTCGGTAAATCATTTCTTTGAAAACCTTGAAGCCGTTGTTAACGTGCAACTAACTGAAAATGATATGAAAGAAATTTCAAACATAGATAAAAACTGCAGGTTAATAAAAGGACAGGTATTTCTCTGGAAAGAAAACCAGGGATGGGAAGATTTGTGGGATTTAAATGGAGAAATAACTCCCGCTTAAAAAAATTTAAGGAAAAAATAATGAGTAAAATGATCGGTGCAATTCTGCCGGGAAATAGTACAACAGAATTAAGGGATTTTGATATTCCTGTTCCTAAGCACGGAGAAGTTTTAATAAAGATGAAATCATCCACAATATGTGGATCGGATATACGATGCATTTATCACGAACATTTAGGCAAAGGTCCTGAAGGATATCAGCCTGGAATGATAGCCGGGCATGAACCAAGCGGTCAGATTGTTAAAGTTGGTCCTGGATGTCGTAGATTCAAAAAAGATGATCGCGTAATTGTTTATCATATTTCCGGTTGCGGTGTTTGTAATGATTGCAGAAGAGGCTATATGATTTCCTGCACAAGCGAATACAGGCGCGCTTATGGCTGGCAGCGCGACGGCGGCATGGCCGAATATTTACTTGCCGAAGAAAAAGATCTTGTTTATCTACCGGATGAATTGAGTTATTCAGACGGAGCCCAGGTTGCTTGTGGTTTTGGAACTGTTTACGAAGGTTTGGAAAAGATCAGCATTAGCGGAAATGATGCTGTCTTAATAACCGGTTTGGGTCCTGTTGGACTTGCATCTGCCATGCTTTGTAAAGCATTAGGTGCACAAAAAATATTTGGTGTTGAAGTTATCGATGAAAGACTTTCCATCGCGAAAAACACGGGATTGTTTGACGAAGTAATTAAAGCCAGCGAAAATAATGTAGAGCAAATCAGAGATTTAACATCAGGATATGGAGTAGAAAAATCAATTGATTGTTCCGCAAATAATAAAGCCCGTCTTACCTGTATTCAGGGAGCACGCAAATGGGGAAAGATTGTATTTCTAGGAGAAGGCGGAACTTGTGAATTCGAGCCATCGCGAGATATTATTCACGATCAGAAAACTATTTATGGTTCCTGGGTTACAAACATCTGGCGGATGGAAGAACTTGTCGAGCGATTGGTTAGATGGAAAATTAAACCCGAATCACTAATCACACATAGATTTAAATTGGATAATGTTGGTGAAGCATATTCATTAATGGCAAGCGGCAAATGCGGTAAAGTTGCCGTAGTTTTTGATGAAGAAATAAAATAGCAAAAGGAGTAAATAAATTGTTAAAACATATACCAAATATTTTAAGCCCGGATTTACTTAAGATACTTATGGAAATGGGACACGGTGATGAAATAGTTATTGCAGATGGAAATTTTCCTGCTGCTTCAATTGCACAAAGATTAATCCGACTCGATGGACATAATGTACCTGAAGTTTTAGAAGCAATATTAAAATTTTTTCCTCTCGATATTTATGTTGAAAATCCTGTAGGATTAATGGAAGTAGTTCCCGGCGATAATGTTAAACCTACAATTTGGGAAGAATACAGAAAAATAATCGTAGATAGCAAAGAACCTTTTAATGAATTCGAGCACATAGAACGATTTGCTTTTTATGAAAGAGTTAAAAAAGCCTACGCTGTAATTGCAACGGGTGAATCCGCTTTATATGCAAATATAATTTTGAAAAAAGGAGTTGTGACTTAAAATATCTTGTTCAGTTGTAAAGAAGAAATTCAGGTTGAAAATTTATGCTAAGATATTCATTTAGAAAATGTCTTTGTATTAAAAAATTTATTGTTTTAGAGTACATATTATACAAAGTTGTTTTCCGCCACTAAATCGAATAGTCATCTTAATTAGGAAGTCTCATCTATGAAAAAAGCCACATTATTTATTATCCTGTTTACACTAACTCTTACTACATATTCCCTTTGTATAGAGAGTTATGAATTAAAAAGTCCAGATGAAAAAATCTCTGTCAACTTTTGGCTTACACCTACCGGCTCAGCAGTTTATTCTGTTTCTTATTCAGGCGCAACTGTTCTTAAGCAATCAAAATTAGGTATTGTTAGAAGCGATGAAGATTTTTCTTCCGGGTTAACTCTTGATTCAATTTCAAACGTAAATGCTGTTTCTGAAAATTACACTCTGCTACATGGTAAGCGGTTGAATTGCAGTTACTCCAGCAACAAACAAGTTTTCTATTTGAAGAATGCAAATTCCAAAATGATGGAAATAATTTTCCAGGTATCGGATGACGGTGTTGCGTTCAGATATTATTTCCCGGAGAAAACAGATACTGCTTTAACGATCTACAAGGAATTAACATCATATCATTTTGATCTTTCAACAAAAGCATTTTTGCAACCTTGCGATGATGCCAGAGTAGGATGGTGTTTTGCTTCACCATCTTATGAAAATTATTATAGTAAGGATATAGCTGTCGGAACAATTTCCCCTAACCAGGCAGGTTGGGTGATGCCGGCACTTTTTCATTCAGGTAAATATTGGATTGCTATTACAGAGACGGCTGTTGATACAAATTATTGCGGGTCACGGTTAAGCCAGTTTTCTCCCGACGGTGAATATTCAATACACTTTCCTGAACCGCAGGAAAGCAGAGACGGCGGACCTTTTCTACCTGAATCTGTTTTACCGTGGCTTACTCCGTGGAGAGTTATAACAATTTCGGATAACCTTGGAGGTCTTGTTGAATCTACTTTGGAAACCGATTTAGCTAATCCGGCTAAATATGATGTTTCTTCATGGCTTAAACCGGGTGTTGCTTCCTGGAGTTGGGTCATTTTAAAAGATGATTCGACTATTTATGATGTTCAACACCGGTATATAGATTTTGCATCATCAATGAATTGGAGATACTGTCTTATCGATGCTCTCTGGGATACACAAATTGGATATGAAAAGATCAAACTGCTTGCCGATTACGCAAAAACAAAAAATGTAAAAATTTTATTATGGTATAATTCGGCGGGTGATTGGAACACAACTCCACAAACACCTCGCAATAAAATATTAACAGAGAAATCGAGGCAAACAGAATTTCAAAAATTAAAAGATATGGGTATCGGAGGTGTAAAGGTAGACTTTTTCGGCGGCGATGGGCAATCAATGATGAAATATTACGTTGCTATCTTAAAAGATGCAGCCAAATATAATCTCGCAGTAAATTTTCACGGATGTACTTTTCCCAGAAGCTGGTACAGAACATATCCCAATTTGGTAAGTATGGAAGCTATCAGAGGTGAAGAGTATGTAACCTTTGGACAGTACTTTGCGGACAATCAACCCTCACATTGCGCTATGTTGCCCTTTACAAGAAATCTTTTTGATCCAATGGACTTTACGCCTGTAAATTTTTCGGGTATTCCAAATATAAAACGCAGAACCACTGGCGGTTTTGAAATTGCATTATCTGTTTTATTTACTTCCGGTATCCAGCACATAGCTGAAACACCGACCGGGATGGCGGCTCAAAAAGATTTTGTTAAAGAATATATGAGTTCATTACCTGAAACCTGGGACGATGTAAAATTTATCGACGGGTATCCGGGAAAATATGTTGTACTGGCAAGGAGAAAAGGAAACCAGTGGTACATAGCAGGTATTAACGGAGAAAATGCTTCTCGCAAAATAACATTAAATGTTTCCTTCGTTAGTAAATCATCAAAAGGTTTTATTATTACGGATTCGGATAACGTTAGGAGCTTCGTTAAAAAAGATATTGATTTTTCAAATCCTATCATTATAACTATGCAGCCTTATGGCGGGTTCGTAATAAAAACATTTTAATGTATAGAGAACAATGTTAACAAGCAGGAGATGAAGTGAAAAAATTTTTATTCTGTATTGTATGCCTTTTATTCTCATTGAATTTAAGAGCACAAACGCTGCCCTATCAAAATCCGAATTTAAGTTCGGAAGAAAGAGCTAAAGATTTGGTTTCAAGATTGACTCTCGATGAGAAGGCTACGTTAATGTGTGATATATCCGATGCAATTCCGCGTCTTGGAATAAAGAAATTCAATTGGTGGAGTGAAGCTTTACACGGTCTGGCAAATAATGATAGCGTAACCGTTTTTCCTGAACCAATAGGTATGGCAGCTTCTTTTGATGATAAATTGGTTTACAAAATTTTTAATGCTGTTTCAGATGAGGTGAGAGCAAAATACAACCAATCCCAGAGAAAAGGATTGGAAAATCGCCGATTTCTGAGTCTTTCTGTTTGGACACCCAATATTAATATTTTTCGCGATCCGCGATGGGGTCGTGGTCAGGAAACTTATGGAGAAGATCCATATCTGATGTCACGAATGGGAACCTCTGTTGTAGAAGGATTGCAGGGACCATCAGATTCAAAGTATAGAAAACTTTTAGCCTGTGCAAAACACTTTGCCGTTCACTCCGGACCAGAACCGGAACGCCACACAATGAACCTGACTGATGTCGACCCGCGTGATTTATGGGAAACTTATTTGCCGGCATTTAAAACTTTGGTTCAAGATGCAGATGTTCGGGAAGTAATGTGTGCTTATCAACGTTTGGATGATGAGCCGTGCTGTGGTAACAGCCGCTTGCTGCAGGATATTCTTCGTGATGATTGGGGTTATAAATACATGGTTGTTTCCGATTGTGGTGCGATATCCGATTTTTATAATAATCATAAAGTTTCTTTCGATAAAACTCATGCTGCTGCCAAAGGTGTTTTAGCCGGAACTGATGTTGAATGCGGGTTTGGTTATGCTTTTAATGAGTTACCCAAAGCTGTAGAAAAGGGGTTAATAACAGAAGAAGAAATAAATAAGCATGTGGAGAGATTGTTGTTTGGTCGTTTCGAGCTTGGAGAAATGGATGATGATGCATTGGTTCCGTGGACAAAGATTCCCATATCGGTAGTCAATTCTGATGAACATAAAAAGTTAGCGCTGAAAATGGCAAGAGAAACAATGACACTCTTGCAGAACAAAAATAATATTCTTCCTTTATCTAAATCAGTTAACAAAATAGCAGTAATAGGACCCAACGCTGATGATATTCATGTTATGTGGGGAAATTATAACGGCAGACCTATCAGTACAGTAACTATACTGGATGGCATCAAAACAAAACTTCCTGCTGAAAATATAGTTTATGATAAAGCTTGTGATTTGGTTGAGGATAAGATAATAGTAGGTTATATTAACGAATGTTCCATTGATGGCAAACCCGGTATTAGAGCTACTTACTGGAACAACAGAGATTTAACCGGTGAAGTGACAGCAGTTGAACAAATCACTGATCCAATTCAATTAACTACTGATAAACAGCACGAATTTGCTGCAGGTGTGCATCTACAGGGTTTCTCCGGTAAATACGAAACGATTTATAAACCTCTAAAATCGGGAGAGATTGTATTTAGGGTAGAACCGAGAGGAAGATTTGAACTCATAGTAAACGCAGATACACTTTTTAAACCTCGCCGGTTCGGACCACGTACAATCCGTATTACTTTGCAAGTTGAAAAAGGTAAAGAATATAAAATTGAAGCGAATTTCAGACAAATTGGTAACTGGCCTGCTAGTCTCAGTTTAAACTTTGGCAAAGAAATACCTGTCAAATTTGATGAACTAATAAATAAACTTAAAAATATTGATGTGGTCATTTTCGCGGGCGGTATTTCATCTCAATTGGAAGGAGAAGAAATGCCGGTTGATTTGCCGGGCTTCAAAGGAGGTGACCGCACCGATATTGAACTGCCATCGATTCAGCGTAAATGTCTGGAGGAATTGAAGAAAGCAGGAAAGAAAATTATTTTTATTAATTGTTCCGGTTCAGCTATAGGATTGGTACCCGAAACAAAAAGCTGCGATGCAATTCTTCAGGCATGGTATGGTGGAGAGGCTGGCGGACAAGCTGTTGCAGATGTAATTTTCGGCGACTATAATCCATCAGGGAAATTACCAATTACTTTCTACAAAAATATAAACCAATTGCCACCTTTTGAAAATTATTCAATGCAAGGTCGTACTTATCGTTATATGTCCGATCCCCTCTTCCCTTTTGGTTATGGATTGAGTTATACAACCTTTGCAATTGGTGATGCACAAATTAATAAAACCAATATTAAAAAAGATGAAAACGTTGAACTTACAATACCTGTATCAAATACAGGTAAACGAAACGGAGCGGAAATCGTTCAAATCTACGTGCGTAAGATTAATGATGTATATGGACCAATAAAAACATTAAGCGGTTTTCAGAGAGTTAATGTAGAGACAGGTGAAACGAGCAATGTAAATATCAGTTTACCTCCTTCTGCGTTTGAGTTCTATGATAAAGCCAGCTACGGTATGGCAGTAACAAAGGGAGAGTATGAGATATTGTATGGAACCAGCTCTAACAATAAAGATCTAAAATCATTTAAAATTACAATAGATTAGTTGAAAAAAATAAAAAAAACAATTGAACTAACAACGAATTCATTCACATATAATTATAAAAGGATTAGCCATGTTACGTTTATTTTCTTTTTGTTTAGCACTCTTTTTAGTTATGAGTTTTGCCCGTGCTCAGAGCATTGATGGGAAATGGAAAGGTGAAATACAAGGTCCGAATGGGACTTTTTATTTAACGTATAATTTCCATTTAGTTGGAGATAGTTTAACCGGTTCTGTTGAAAGTCCAATGGGAGAAATTCCAATTAGTAACGGCAAGGTTGATGGTAAAACATTTTCCTTCGACACAAGTTTCAATGAGATGACTATAAGTCATCAGTGTACGGTTATGGGAGATTCTATCTCTATGAAGTCACAGGGAATGAGAGGAGAAAGGGAAATGATTCTAAAGCGACTTTCTGAATCAAAGGATGAAACAAAGTAGAACTTACTTTACTCCGTCACAAAAGATTTAAGGAAAGTTAAAGTAACCAATTGAAAAGTTTTTCTCTTTTATAAAGAAATAATATATCTGTTATGAAAACTATCATCTTCTTTTTTATTTTGATTTTTGCGTCTTTTCATTTACTTGCCGAGAACGGACATAAACTTTGGCTTCGTTATAAAAATACAGGTACTGTAAATGTAGTTTGTCAGATGAATTCCGCTACTCTTACTATTGCAAAGGAGGAATTGCAGAACGGTTGGCGGGGAAAAGACGGAGCTTCATTTGCCTTAACTGTTAAACAGGATAAAGAAATTAAGGGCGATGGCTTTAAGATCAGTAAAAATGGAATTCAGGCCAATACAGAACTCGGGATTTTATACGGTGTATATGAAATACTTCGCAGGCAGTATACAGGAGAAGCCATAGATGAAGAAATTTGTAATCCTTCGTATGAACGACGCATATTAGATCATTGGGACAATCTGAACGGAACCATTGAACGTGGATATGCAGGACTTTCCATATTTTGGCGCAGCGGTAAAGATTCACTTGTTGTAACAAAAAAGGACAGAGAATTATGGAAAGAATATGCCCGCGCAGATGCGTCTATCGGAATTAACGGAGCTGTCCTTGATAATGTAAATGCTTCACCGTTGATATTGACAACCGGTTGCCTTAACAGAGTAAAGGCAATCGCTGAAGTTTTACGTCCCTACGGTATTAAAACTTACCTTGCTATTAATTTCGCCTCCCCTTCTGTGATTGGCGGATTAAAAACTTCTGACCCGTTTGATCCTGAAGTAAAAAAATGGTGGAAAGATAAAGCCAAAGAAATATACAGTATGATTCCGGACTTTGGCGGTTTTTTAGTTAAAGCTAATAGCGAAGGGCAACCCGGACCACAGAATTTTGGCCGAACACACGACGACGGTGCAAATATGATTGCCGATGCATTGAAGCCTTTCGGTGGAATAGTTATGTGGCGTGCTTTTGTTTACAGTCCAAATGATAAAGATAGAGCAAGACAGGCCTATAATGAGTTTATGCTGCTCGATGGAAAGTTTCGCGACAACGTGATTATACAGGTAAAAAACGGGCCAGTAGATTTTCAACCCCGCGAACCTTTCAATCCGCTTTTCGGTGCTATGAAAAAAACTTCAGTTATGCCGGAGCTTCAGGTAACGCAGGAATACCTAGGACAGGCAATTCACCTTGTATTTCTGGCAACTATGTGGAAAGAGTTCCTGCAGAGTGATACTTACCAGGAAGGCAAAGGAAGTACAGTCGCGCGTTGTACCGATGGAAGCATTTATCCACAGAAATATACGGCTATTGCAGGTGTTGCAAATATTGGTCTGGATACAAACTGGTGCGGTCATCCGTTTGCACAGGCAAACTGGTATGCCTTTGGCCGGCTAGCATGGAACAACAACTTGACAAGTGAAAAAATTGCAGATGAATGGTTGAAGCTTACATTTAAACCGACTGCATCAGAAGATAAAGAAATGTTAACAGCACTTTCGGTTGAGTGGAATCTTAATTTTCTGAAACCGGTAAAACAAATGATGCTCAACAGCCGCGAAGCTGCGGTTAATTATATGATGCCTTTGGGACTACACCATATTTTTGCTGCGAATGACCATTACGGACCCGGGCCTTGGTGGGGCCCGAAAGGCGTAAGAAGAGATTGGACACCGCCTTATTATCATCAGGCAGATACTAACGGAATCGGGTTTGACAGAACAAGAACCGGCAGTAATGCTTTGAGTCAATATCATGAACCTCTTGCTTCACTTTTTAATGATGTAAAAACTTGTCCTGAAGTTTACTTGTTGTGGTTTCATCATTTACCATGGGATTATAAAATGAAGAGCGAGCGCACATTATGGGATGCGCTTTGTTACCATTATGAAGCGGGATTGCAGAAGGTGCGGGAATTTCAGAAAGTATGGGATAAAGTAGAACGATATGTTGATCCGGAAAGGTTTGCACTAGTTCAGAGTAAACTTCGTCAACAATGCGTTAATGCACAACTATGGAAAGATGCATGTTTACTTTACTTCCAACAGTTCAGCCGTAAACCAATTCCGTACGATATAGAACGTCCTGTGCACGATTTAAAAGATATAATCAAAAACGATATGGAAAGGCTGAGAAGAAGAGACTAATATCGTTTTATTAGCAAAATGTTAAATATCATATAATTCTATTTATAGGAGAAATCTATTGGTGTTCAGCAAATATTTAATACTTTTATTATGCATATCGGTATCGGCTGCATTTTCACAACAAAGCAATCAGGTTGAACTTGGAAAATTAGAGACCGGGGCAACTGTCTCATTTGTTCGTGCTGCTGAAGGTGAATGGGGTATTGAAGTTCTCGGGGGGGCAGCTCCGCGAATCACGCAAAAGTTGCCCGTTAGAATTGAGGTCCTTCAGAAAGAAAATGATATTCGTGAACTTAACGCCGGATATACAACTGTACTAAAATCAGGGTCAGATATTGATGCTAGTGCTGAGATAGAATACGGGAAAAAAGTTGTTTTTCACGTACATGATTCGTGGAGTATAAACGGAGCTGTGCTTTCACTTCACAGGAAAGTGAACGTGGTTGGGAATGCACCCGGAGGTTTCAACTCGTCGATAGTTTTTAATATTGATCCATCGGTACAGTGGAATAACATAAATTGTATGGCTCCCGGTGCAATATATGGTGATCCCACTTACAACGGGGACCGGTCCCCCGGCGGTAAGTTAAACTATGAGGCACATAGATTTCTTTTACGTGAAGATATGCTTCCGGCGCCACTGTTTGCGCTTTCTTTCGGCAATGGTTCTTCGGTTGCCATGCTTGATCCTTCTCCAGATGGTGCATCGACAGATGAAGAAACAAAACTCGTAAAAAAAATTATGACCGATGCAAGATTTCAATTTGGTACTTTTGGAACATGGCAGAAGGACGAAAATCCTATCGAGTTTGGTTTCCAGTTTCCCGGTACTATCAGCAGATATGGATTCGGACCAAATGCAGGTTCACAGCCAATATGGTTTCGCAGGTTTCATCCTATCTCTCAAGGAGTTAATCATAGTTACGAAATAAATTTCAGATTCGGTAACAAAGAGTCATTTAGCGATGTTACGCGCAATACCTGGCGATGGGCATGGAACACATTAAAACCGGCAGTTACTCCTATCGATGTTAATCAGGTGCGCCGGGTTCTTACCGATCATCTTACCAATCAAGCTGCTACGATTGACGGACGAACAGGAATTCCCTTTGCTGTGGCTACATTTGATACCACCGAACCTCAGTGGAATTGGACTATGTGTGTAATTGGTTTTGTGAGTAAGAACATCGAATGTGCAAATCAATTATTACTTGAAAGTGATCGTGACGCCACCGAACGCGGAAAAAAAATGCGAAGAATTGGTTTGAATATTATTTCGTCTATGATTACTGCACTTTCTAAAATACCGCTTGTACAGTCAGGCTACGATCTTGCAACAGGAAAACCATGGACAGGTGATCATCAGGAATGGCTGGCACCTTTTATAAGAAATGCGACAGAAGGCATGAGGGTGCTTGTACAAGCCTATCAAAGAGAACACAAACTTGGTCGTTTGCATCCTGAATGGTTAAGTTGGGTTAAAAAATATGTTGACTGGCTGATCTTGCAGCAGCGGGATGATGGCTCTTTTCCCCGGCGCTGGAAATCCGGAAGTAGTAAGGTCGCAGAACAAACAGGTTCTACCAGCTATTGTCCGGTACCTTTGCTCATTTTAATGTCTGAAGAAACAGGCGACCGTAAATACATGCAATCAGCAATCCGTGCAGCAGAATATGTCTGGAAAAATTGGGGAGAAAAAGAACTTTTCGTTGGCGGTACTAGTGACAACCCAAATGTCACCGACAAAGAAGCAGGGATGTTGAGCCTGGAAGCATATCTAAGTTTATATGAGTCAACAAAAGATACTAAATGGCTGGAACGTGCAAAAGTTGCTGCAGATTATACTGAAAGCTGGATCTGGATTTGGAACCTTCCTATGCCGGTCGATGCGGATAATGCCAAACTGCACTGGAAGAAAGGAGTTCCGACAATTGGGCTCCAGGGAATATCGGCTCGCGGGCCTGGCGGAGCGGATGAATATCTGGACTGGTCTGCTCCATCTTATGCTAAATTGTATTCTTATACAAAAGACGAGCACTATCTTTATGTTGCACGGGTTCTTTTGCATGACACCAAATCAATGGTTGCGCTTCCGGGACGCCAGTACGATATGAAAGGAATCGGATGGCAGCAGGAACATTGGAGCCTGGGTCCGGGGTGGAATGGCCGCGGACGCGGTGGACACAGATTCTGGCTCCCCTGGGTTTCTGCAAATCATCTTCATAGTATTACCGGTATGTATGAACTCGATCCGGACCTTTATCAAAAATTATTTAAAGGAAATTAAAAAAGTAAATTCAATGAAAGATTTCCTGAATCAAAAAACTACCGGCGAGCCGAAAGGAATTAGCAGAAGACAATTTGTGAAGATAGCAGGAGTTTCTGCCTTAGGTGTATCTTCCTTAGGTTACATTAATTTTAAAACAAAAGGAGTTTCTATTGTTATAGATCCTGCCGACCGCACAGCAGATTCGGCACCAGCACAATGGGCTGTAAAGGAACTTGTGAAGTCTCTGGAATCCGAAGCTATTGACGTGTATAAATGTAACAATATCGATAAAGCCAGAAGCGGGGATTTCATCATTGTAGCAGCAGGCTCGGATTTTTCAATAGTACATCAATTACTTAAAGATACAAAAAAAGAAATCCCTTCCGTACCTGAAGCACTTGGTTTGATACCGGTAAGATCAGGCGATAAACAAATTTTGCTGGCTTGCGGATATGATGCGCGGGGACTTGTTTATTCCCTGCTCGAACTTGCTGACCGCGTTCAATATTCAAATCATCCTTTAAACTCAATAGATATTCAAAAACCGGTAATTGAAAAACCTGCTAATGTTATCCGCAGCCTTACCAGACTTTTTGTAAGCGAAATTGAAGATAAACCATGGTTCTATGATCGTGAAATGTGGAAACAATATCTTACAATGTTAACTACGCAACGATTTAATCGGTTTAGTCTGAGTTTAGGTATAGGTTACGATTTCCTCCAGGATGTAACCGATGCATATTTCCTTTTTGCTTATCCGTTCTTTTTATCTGTTCCGGGATACACTGTAAAAGTACCGCAACTTCCTGAAGCAGAACGTGAGAAAAATCTCCAAATGCTGAAGTTTATAAGCGAACAGACAGTTGCCCGTGGAATTCAATTTCAATTGGGAATCTGGATGCACGGATATAAATGGCTCAATAGCCCTAACCCAAACTATACCATAGAAGGGTTAACACCCGAAACTCACGGCGCATATTGCCGGGATGCTCTTCGACAACTTTTAAAAGCTTGTCCTGCCATCAGTGGAATAACATTCCGAGTGCACGGAGAGAGCGGTGTAAAAGAAGGTAGTTATAATTTTTGGAAGACAGTATTTGATGGGGTAGCTACGTGTGGTCGAAAGGTAGAGATAGATATGCATGCAAAGGGAATAAACCAGGAAATGATAGACACGGCAGTTGCCACAGGAATGCCGGTCAATGTTTCTCCAAAGTACTGGGCTGAGCATCTTGGATTGCCTTATCATCAAGCCGATATTCGGGCGTTCGAAAATCCAAAGGCGGATCAAAAAGCGGAAGGATTAATGAACCTGAGCGCGGGATCGAGAAGTTTTATGCGCTACGGTTATGGTGATCTATTTAAGGAAAACAGGAAGCACGGTGTCTTGCACAGAATCTGGCCGGGTACGCAACGTATTTTACTCTGGGGTGATCCCGCAATGAGTTCTGCTCACTCAAAAAATTTCAGTTTTTGTGGTAGTGTCGGAGCCGAACTTATGGAACCGCTATCGTTCAAAGGCCGAAGGGGTTCGGGAATTGCGGGTGGTCGTTGTGCTTATCTGGATAAATCATTAAAACCTAAATGGGATTGGGAGAAATATCTTTACAGTTACAGAGTCTTTGGCAGACTGGCTTACAATCCTGATACTGAACCGGATGTTTGGCACCGATATTTGGTTAAACAGTTTGGTGCGGGAAGCGATGAAGTGGAGTTAGCTTTGGCAAACGCATTCCCCATACTTCCGATTGTGTTAACTGCTCATGGAGCTTCGGCTGGTAACAATACTTACTGGCCCGAGATATACACTAACCAATCTTTGGCCAATCCTAAACAGAATCCGTATTGGGATACTCCGTCGCCTCAGGTATTCGGCAATGTCAGTCCGATGGATCCTCAATTGTTTATGCGCATCAACGATTTTGCGGATGAATTGTTAAAAGGCAAACGAAGTGGGAAATATTCTCCGATTGAATATGCACAATGGATAGAAGACTATGCTGAGGCTGTAGATAAAAATCTTACGGCGGCAAAGAACAGTTCTAAAGGAAAACAAAAGCCAGAATTCAGAAGAATAGCTATTGATGTAACCATAGCCGCAGGCTTAGGTCGTTTCTTTGGAGCTAAATTCAGAGCCGGAGTTCTTTTCGGAATTTTTAAGCAAAGCGGTGACCGCACTGCGCTAAAATTATCTATAGAAACTTATCATAAGGCAAGGAACTTCTGGATAGAACTTTCAAATGTTGCAAGGGATGTTTATAAACATAACATCACGATTGGTGAATATGATCTGATTCGGGGTCACTGGCTAGATAGGCTGCCAGCAATAGATGAAGATATCGATCTTATGAGAAAAATATTGGAAGAAACACCAACTGACAATACTCCTCAACAAAACAATGTACGGCTGGCTATACAGGAAGCTTTGGGGCAACCCAAACGTGATTCTGCAGTTTGTCACCACGAACAACCGAAATATTTTAAAGTCGGAGAACCTCTTGAGATAAAAATATCAATTGAGAAAACAATTGAATCGGTAGTATTATACTATCGTCATGTAAATCATGCTGAACGATTCAAGACAGTAGAAATGCAACGGACAGGTAAAAGTTATCGGGCAACCATTCCGGCTGATTATACCGATACTTTGTATCCTCTTCAATATTACGTTGAAGTGAGAGAAAAACCGGATAACGAATGGTTGTACCCTGGCTTAACGTCGAAGCTAACTCAACAGCCGTACTTTGTTGTGCGAAAAGCATAGCTTAAAAAGTTTTGCGAATTAAATATTTTTATGACATAGAAATATTAGAATTATAAATAACAGCCAGTACTGATACTTTGTCAATTAAAGTATTTGGCAATTCGGCAGGGATTATATAAATCAATTATTATAAAATAAAAAGAGATTCGTTTATTTTTCCTTTACAAGTATCTAAAATCATATGAAGGGTATACTATGAAAAAAATTCACAAGATCTTGATGCCGGTATTAGGCATTTTTGTTATCCTGATGCTTCAGGATTACACCGGCGCATCCGATGGTGCTGTTAACGGTACAACGACCAGTGATACTACCCGAAGTATCGCTCCTTATTTCACCGAGATTACATCATCTCCAAAAGCACCGGACGCTGATGGTTTTCTACAACGTTGGCTACTACTTGAACCTATCGATAAACCAAACCGTACCAACACTGTATTTACCGATAGCTACATTCGGCACGCCTTCGATACCCTGTACTTTCCAAGTCAGTTTACAGGTGTTCCTCACAACGGCGACAAAGTGAAGGTTGGAGACCAGGAGCTCACATGGCATGCTCTGGACGCCACAAAATTCAATGTTAAACTTTTTCGCTTCGCCTATGGTCTGAACAAAAAATTGTATGGCGTCCTGTTCTGGGCAGTTACCGTTGTCAACAGTCCACGGGAAATGAAGAACGTTCGTATGGCAGTCGGATCCAATTCAGCATCTATGTGGTGGCTTAACGGTAAGGAAGCTGTTATCCTTTCCGGTGATCGTCGTATGGTTATGGATGACTGTGTCTCTAAACGTCTTACACTTAATAAGGGGCAAAACGTTATTCGCGGTGCTGTTATAAACGGTCCCGGTATGAGTGATTTTTGTGTTCGCTTCATCGATGAAAACGGTGAACCGATTAAAGATCTCAACATAAGTTTTGAAAAAACTGGAAATTAATGAGTAATACTATTTTTAATATTAATCGTTTTGTTTTTGGAGGTTATATGAAATTCCGTATACTAACAGCAGCGGTTTCTACCCTGCTCTATTTCTTTTTATCAGGTTCGGCATTAGCTCAAATTGGCGAACCCTACATCCATGATCCTTCAACCATAACGCTGTGCGACGGTAAGTATTATACTTTCGGTACAGGTGGTGGAGGTTTGATTTCCGACGATGGCTGGATCTGGCACCGAGGTGCCGTACGTCCCGGCGGCGGAGTGGCTCCCGATGTCATCCACATCGGAGATCGCTACTATGTAACATATGCAAAGGGCGGCGGCGGATTAGCTGGCGGACATGCCAGCAATGTTTATGTTATGTGGACTAAAACACTCGACCCTAATTCCCCTGATTTTGGATTTAAAGATGAAACCATCGTCGCTAAATCTGATGGCGAGGAAGACTGTGATGCAATCGATTCTGCTTTCCTTCTTGACCCAACTACCGGCAGACTGTGGCTCACCTATGGAACCTATTTCGGTTTTATCAGGATGGTCGAACTCGATCCTAAAACAGGAAAACGCATCGAAGGCAATGAGCCAATTAATGTTGCAATTGACTGTGAAGCTACTGCAATGATGTATCGAGACGGCTGGTACTATCTTCTTGCTACTCACGGTACATGCTGCGATGGTCCTAATTCAACTTACAACATCGTAGTTGGCAGATCTAAAAATGTGACCGGACCATACGTGGATAACATGGGTGTACCTATGCTTAAGGGCGGCGGCAAGTTTGTAGTTGGTGCCAAAGATAACCTGGTAGGTGCCGGACACTTTGGCTTGCTCGATCTGGGCGATGGGGTTCAGAAATTCTCCTGCCATTACGAAGCTGATCTTGAAAGAAGCGGACGAAGTGTACTGAGTATTCAGCCGCTGCTCTGGAAAGATGGATGGCCGGTTGCCGGTGAGAACTTCAAAGGAGGTACTTTTGAAATTCAATCCGAACGCAGCGGTTACGGACTGGAACTGGTTGTGGACTTTGTACGAATGCCCCGCGGTATGAGAGGCTTTTTCAGACAAAACAATAATGAACCGGTGAAACCTGTTAAGCGGCAGGAACTCTCCGATGTAATTGATGGTTGGCCGACCGGTAACATCGGTGTTCGTATAGGTGATTTTATGTCCCGACCGCATCAGGAATGGACAATTACACCTGTCGATAGCGTAGGCGGTTATCCCGGCTCACCCTATTTTAAAATAACAATTGCCGGAACAAATCGTACATTAGCTGCTACCGCAGACTCCGAGGTTGTTACGGTTCTCGAATTTACCGGCGCTCCCGAACAACTCTGGCGCATCGACCAGTTGATTGACGGCACTTATCGCATTATGCCGAAAGTAGTGCCGAATTCCAAAGAACCTTTGGCGTTGATTGCAGTGGGTAACAGTACTCCTACGCTGGCTAAGTTTGATCCCAATAGCGATAAGTCGCGCTGGAATTTTAAAACACCGTAAAGACGGTAAATCAACTAAAATAATTCGAGGAGATTTTAATATGAAACCAATGCTCCTATCTGCTTTACTGATTGTTATATCAATTAGTGGAACTTGTTTTGCTCAAACAGGTCAGGTTATAGTTAACTCTAATTTAGTTGGTACAGTTCAACCCAATCCTTACAATCTTTATGGAGCTGAATATCCACGCATCGAAGCTGATTCAAGAGTTACATTCCGCTTTAATGCACCTGATGCAAAGATGGTACAGGTTTCCATTGCCAATATTCCTTTTGATATGATTAAGGGCGATGACGGTGTCTGGACATACACCAGCGAACCACAGGATAAAGGTTATCACAACTACTGGATGATTGTTGACAGTGCTATCGTGTTGGATCCTGCTACTAATGCATTCATCGGCTATGGACACATGTGTAATGGTTTTGAAATACCTGATTCTGACGGCAGTTTTTATGATTTAAAAGATGTACCGCATGGCAACGTGCTTATTGAAAATTATTTTTCTAAAACTATCAATGCCTGGCGACATATTTTTGTTTACACGCCACCGGGATATGAAACCAACACCTCAAAACGTTACCCGGTGCTTTATCTTCAGCATGGCGGTGGTGAAGATGAAAGGGTGTGGATTGAAATGGGACGAACTAATTTAATACTTGACAACCTGATCGCTGAAAAGAAAGCCAAACCATTTATAGTTGTAATGGAAACCAGTGCTGCCTATAAACCTGGTGAAGTCCGCCCGCAGATGCCACCACGCAGGCCTGCCGGACAAAGACAAGGAACACCGCCGGATAGCACACGACTCCGCAGGATGTTTTCATTTGATACCTACAAAGAGGTTATGCTTAATGACCTGATTCCGTTCATCGATGGAAAATTCAGAACTTTAACTGACGGTAATAATCGTGCAATGGCAGGTTTGTCGATGGGTACTTTTGTTACCAGGGTAGTTGCGTTGGCTAATCTCGATAAGTTCTCTTATATCGGTATCTTCAGCGGAGGTACCGTTGCTCCAAAGGACATTTCTGACAAATCGAAAGTAAAGCTTGTATTTATGAGTTTTGGAAGTCGTGAAAGGGGTGCCGATGGTCTTAAGAGAGCCGCAGATGCTTTAAAGCAGGCAGGTATAAATGCTGTATCTTATATTTCCCCATTAACTGCTCATGAATGGCAATCATGGAGACGCAGCTTATATGAATTCGCTCCACTTCTATTTAAAAATTAAAGGAGAAAATTTATGAAACGGTATATCGTTGGTTTAGTGTTATTACTTGCTTTTTCAGGTTCATTGTGTTTAGCACAAACAGACCAACCAACTATTAAAGAAGATTTCAAACCTTCGACATTGAATCAACCGGGACAGGAATACCCGCAGGTTAACTCACAAGGTTATGCACGATTCCGCATCATAGCACCGGACGCAAAAAGTGTTGTTGTAAGCTTAGGATTAGGTGGACGCGGAGGCACTACTCTTACAAAGGATGAAGACGGTGCGTGGGTAGGAACCACTGAGGGACCATTGGATAAAGGTTTTCACTACTATCGACTTACAGTTGACGGAGGAACATTTAACGATCCCGGTGCATTGAATTTTTATGGTTCTATTCGTTGGGAAAGCGGCATAGAAATTCCCGCGCCGGATCAGGATTTCTATGCGCTCAAGAATGTTCCTCACGGTAAAGCACAACAAATTCTTTTTCCATCTAAAAGCACAAACACCTCACGCAGAGCTTTTGTTTACACTCCGCCGGATTACGATAAAGATCAAACAACACGTTATCCTGTATTATATTTGCAGCACGGCTGGGGCGAGGATGAAACAGCATGGAGTAATCAAGGTCATGCAAATCTAATTATGGATAACCTGATCGCCGAAGGCAAGATAAAGCCTTTCATCATAGTGATGACCTACGGAATGACTAACGATGTTAAGATCGGTGGTCTAAGAGATTTCAAGATCGAACCATTCCAGACAGTTCTCGTTGACGAATTGATTCCTTACATTGACTCTAACTTCCGTACGCTTTCTGATCAACAGCATCGTGCTATGGCAGGTCTTTCAATGGGTGGAATGGAAACGAAAACGATAACCCTGGCTAACCTGGATAAATTTTCCCAAATAGGTCTTTTCAGTGGTGGAACATTCTCTATGGACGACGTAAACAAAACACCCGGTTTCAAAAATAAAGTTAAGCTTGTCTTTGTCAGCTTTGGAAGCCGTGAACTCGAAAACCGTAATGGCAGAAGCTTTTGGGGAGGAGATCCGAAGGAAAATGCAGAAGCTTTGAAAAAAGACGGTATCAATAGTGTCTTTTATGTTTCTCCCGGGACAGCCCATGAGTTTTTGTCATGGAGACGGAGCTTACACGAATTCGCACAGCTTCTGTTCAAGGATTAAACCATTGGATAATGAGAGTGTGTGAATTTGCTTCATCCATATTTTACACACTCTCAAAACTTATTTAGTACTAACGTTTTAAGATTTTGTACAAAGATTATTTTAATAAAAAAATCTTTTTATAGTTATAAACTTAAATGGAGAGAAAATGAAAACAATTTTTACTGTTCTTTTATTCTTGTTGCTTTATGTAGCCGGTAATGCACAAACACTTGATGGTAGCTGGAAAGGTCAATTCAGCGGACCAAACGGGGATATGGAATTAGTATTTACTTTTAAAGTAAATGCGGATACTCTAAATGGAGATGTCACATCGGAAATGGGATCATTACCTATTGAAAATGGAAAGGTAAACGGCAATGAACTTTCATTCGATGTAAATGTTAACGGGCAGGTAATAAGTCACACCGGGGTTTGGGATGGTGATACTGTTAAACTGAGTTTGCCATGGGGAGACCAACAAATGGTATTAAGCAGGGTAAAAGAAGAATCTAAAATCAACGGTAAATGGATTGGTGTAGTTAGCAATCCACAGGGAGATATGGAATTAACATTTACCTTTAAAGTAGATGGAGATACATTAACCGGGACAGATTCTTCCTCAATCGGAGTAATTGAATTAACCAACGGGACTGTAAATGGAAATGATTTTTCATTTGATGTTGACTTGCAAGGAATGATAATAAATCATAAGTGTAAATATCTTGATGACGATACAATTGATGTAATAGCAAATGTTATGGATCAGGAAATGGATATGAAATTAACAAGAGTAACTCAATAGAATTTCCTAAAATCAATTCTTCAGCAGAAAGATATTGTTAAATAAAATCAAGGGAACTTATTCAAGAAAATAAAAGGATAAGTTCTCTTGTTTATAAATGGACCGATGAAAAATTAAATTGATTATTCAAAAATGTTTTTGGAGAGGGATATCATGAAGTCTAAGCTTTTATTATTTCTATTGACGGGACTAATCTTAACAAGCACAAAAGTTTTTTCACAAGATCAGAATTTTTACATTTTCCTGTGCTTTGGACAGTCGAATATGGAAGGCTTTCCGGGAATTGAAGAACAGGATAAGAAAAATGTAGATGATCGCTTCCAGGTACTTGCAGCGGTCGATTTCCCAAAACTGGATAGGAAAAAAGGGAATTGGTATACCGCCATTCCCCCATTGTGCCGTCCCTCTACCGGTCTTTGCCCTGCAGATTATTTCGGAAGAACATTGGTTGCCAACCTTCCTGAAAACATCAAAGTTGGAGTTGTAAATGTTTCAGTAGCCGGTTGCAAAATAGAACTCTTCGAAAAAGATAGTTTTCAAACTTATGCTGCAACAGCCCCTCCGTGGATGATGAATATCATTAAGCAGTACGATGGAAATCCTTATCAATATCTTGTTGATATGGCAAAGCTGGCGCAGAAGGATGGTATTATAAAAGGCATATTGTTGCACCAGGGAGAATCAAATACAAATGACAGTACCTGGACTTTAAAAGTCAAAGGAATATATGATAATCTGATCAAAGACTTAAATCTCAATCCCGATTCTGTACCGTTGCTCGCTGGAGAACTGGTAAGTGCTGGTGAAGGGGGTGCCTGTGCAAGTATGAATAAAATCATAAACGAGTTGCCGAATACAATTCCTAATTCTTACGTTATTTCTTCGGCTGGCTGCCCGGCAAGACAGCATCATTTACATTTTACTGCGGCAGGTTACAGAAAACTCGGAATGCGATACGGAATAAAAATGCTTTCTCTTTTAGGTTATGATGTTGCTGAACCAGAAATACCGCAAACACAGGAAGAAAGCAAATAGATTTATATAGAATAAAAACTATTGTTGAGGAAAAAGTAATTTAGTATAAAAAGCTATAGTCTGCAGTATAAAGCAAAGAGTATTTGTTTGTAACTGAATGATGTAGTTTGGTTGCTTTATTACGGTTTTCTTTACAACTTTGTTAGTAGCATTAACAATTAATTGAGGAAACTACTTCCGTGAAAAACGTGATTTTTTTAGTTATTATACTTGCTGCAGGACTTTGCATGGCACAGCTATCAAATCCTGTTAAAGTTGAGGACGGATTGTTACAAGGGACCTATGAAGATGGATTGACGGTGTACAAAGGTATCCCATTTGCAGCTCCGCCGGTTGGTGACTTGCGATGGCGTCCACCTCAACCGCCGGCAAAATGGGAAGGTGTATTGAAAGCTGATAAATTTGCACCTGGTCCAATACAAAGTTGGGGTTCTCCTTCGGATTTTAGTGAAGATTGCTTATATCTAAATGTTTGGACTCCTGCTAAATCACTTGGTGATAACATCCCGGTTTTTGTCTGGATTTATGGAGGGGGTTTCAACGGTGGTGCTACCTCTATTCCTACTTATAGCGGAGAAAATCTTGCTAACAAAGGTGTTGTGTTGGTTAGTATCGCATACCGTGTTGGTCAACTCGGATTTATGGCGCATCCTGAATTAAGTGCAGAAAGTCCGCATCACGTTTCGGGAAATTACGGTCTTCTTGATATGATAGCTGCTCTTAAATGGATTAAGAAAAATATTGCAGTGTTTGGTGGTGATCCAAATAAAGTCACAATATTCGGAGAATCTGCCGGGGGAATTGCAGTTAGTATGCTGTGTGCATCTCCGCTTGCTAAAGGTTTATTTGAAGGTGCTATTTCCGAGAGCGGCGGCTCATTCGGACCACCAAGACATACAACTTATCCCGGAGAAAACTTAAAACTTCTTACTGATGCAGAACAATCCGGTTTAGAATATTCAAAAAGTGCCGGTGTTTCATCCATAGCTGAACTAAGAAAAATTCCCGCTGATAAACTTCCAGCTATTAAAGGATTGGCATGGCCGATAATAGATGGATATGTAATTCCCGATGATCAATACAAACTTTATGAAGCCGGCAAGTTTAATGATACGCCAATACTGGTTGGCTACAACTCCGATGAGGGTGCAAGTTTTATGAGAATAAGCGAACCGGAAGCTTACATCAAAAGTGTAAAAGAACGCTATGGCAAATTCTCCGATGATCTTTTAAAAGCATATCCGGTTGGCGAAAATAATGTACCTAAAACTGCTCGCGATCTGATGCGTGATGCAGCATTCGGCTGGCATACATGGAGTTGGGCAAGACTTCAATCGCAGATAGGAAAATCCAAAGTATACTATTATTATTTTGATCAGCATCCTGATTATCCTGTAGACTCTCCAAAAGCAGGATATGGTTCACCTCATGGTCAGGATGTAGCTTATGTTTTTGAGCATCTTAATCCTTCGGACAGTAACTTAACAAAATCTGATTTTGAAATTTCTGAAGCTATGGCAACCTATTGGACTAATTTTGCCAAGTATGGAGATCCCAACGGAAACGGACTCCCCGAATGGCAGGCGTTTAGTGATAAAAATCCAAAGGTGATGTATTTCAGCCAAACACCATATATGGGACCGGTACCAAGTGCCAAATCACTCGAAGTTTTGGATGCTTATTTCAAATGGAGAAGATCACCGGATGGAGAAGCATGGGCAAAATGATTTTTTTATTGTGATTCTTTTGATTCTGTAAAGAAAGTAATAACATCAAATAATTTGAACTATTGTATGAAGATCTTATTTTTTTCTACTACTGTATTTGTGATGCTTACAGGATTTGCCATTGCACAGCAACCCACACCAGTCAAAGTTGAGGAAGGATTACTTCAGGGAACATTTGAAAACGGAGTTACTGTTTACAAAGGTGTTCCTTTTGCAGCACCGCCGGTTGGTGATTTGCGTTGGCGTGCACCACGTCCTCCGAAACCCTGGGAAGGTTTTCGCAAAGCAGACAAATTTTCAGCGAACCCTATACAAGTAATGGTAAAGGAATTAGGTCCATGGACTGCTGAATATCAACCGCAAGGGGAAGTGAGTGAAGATTGTTTATATTTGAATATCTGGACTGCAGCAAAATCACCTGATGAAAAACGTCCTGTTGTAATGTATATACCCGGCGGGGCATTTACAGGCGGATCGGGAAATGTACCGGTTTACAATGGTGAAAACTTAGCGAAGAAAGGATTGGTTGTTGTTACGATAAACTACAGGGTAGGAGTGATTGGATTTCTTGCATTACCGGAATTAACAAAAGAATCGGAACATAATTCTTCAGGTAACTACGGATTGTTGGATCAGATAGCTGCACTTGAATGGATCAAGAGGAATATCTCGGTATTTGGGGGAGACCCCGATCAGGTTACAATTATGGGGCAGTCGGCAGGAGCGGCATCTGTAAATTACTTAACGGCTTCACCACTTGCTAAAGGACTATTCATAAGAGCAATCGCCCAGAGCGGTTCTAACGCCTTCATGGGTCCGGGAATAAGTTTGTCATCAGCAGAACAAACAGGTGTTATGTTTGCCAAAAACATTGGAGCAACTTCATTAGCCGAATTAAGAGCAATGACTGCAGATGAATTGCTCTCTGCTTCAAATAACAAATACCGTTTTTCTCCAATTGTAGATGGATGGTTTCTTCCGAGGAGCGGTGATGAAATCTTTGCAGAAGGTAAACAGAATGATATTACTACTTTAACCGGCTGGGTTAAGGATGAAGGTAGTTTTAACAACAACTATGGAAAAATTCCGGCGAAAGAATTCCAGGAACAGTTAAAGCAACAAGCGGGTGAATATTTTGATGCAATTATAAAACTCTACCCGGCTTCAACGGATGCTGAAGCCTATGAGTCACAAAAAGAATTTGCAAGTGATATGAGACTTGTCTCGACGTACAAATGGACAATGAAACGCGAACAAACCGGGAAGACCGATATGTACACATACATTTTTACGCATCAGGAACCCGGCGCAACTAAAGAACGTTATCTTGCTTTTCACTCATCTGAACTTCCGTACATCTTTGATAATCTAAGCTGGTCACCAAGACCATGGACAGAAGAAGATAAGAAGATAGCAGAGATAATGTCTGACTATTGGGTGAATTTTATCTCAACAGGAGATCCGAATGGAAACGGATTGGATGAAAGGTTTTCAGTAAAAGAGAAACCTAAAGAAACTATGGAATTGGGTGATAGGATGGGATCGTGACCTGTTACAAGTTCTGAAAAGTTTGAAGTTCTGGAGAAACTGTTTAACAGTACAGAGCATTGATGTTAGGAAAGAATTAACTTAGGAGAAAATAATGAAGCGTAGAGTTTTTCTTAGGAACAGCGCTTTTTTTGCTGGTCTGGTAGGTAGCTTAAAACTACCCTTTCTACTCCCTAAAAGTGGAAGAGATCCTGAAAAATCATCCCGCATTTCCAATCAGAGTTCATTACTTCCAGGAAAAACACAAGAGGATATTCGTTCGAGTGAGTATCTTCAACGCGTTAAGAAAAATAAATTTTTTCCTAAACCGCCGGAATTTGCAGAATCAAAATTAACTTCTGATGTTCGGATCACACCAATGCCATTAACAGAACGGCTCAAGCGGAATATTGTACCGCGTCACGGATTCTGCAGCATCACTCCCGGTAAAACGACGAGTGAAGGCATAACTTCCGGAAATGGCGCAATGAATATTGAACTAACAGGAGACCCATATTCGGAACAGATTCTCTTTCATCATGAAAGTCTGCTTATGCCTTGGCACAGACCACTTGAAGCCCCAAAAGTTGCAGACATATTTCCACAAGTAAGACAAATGGTGATGGATGGGAAATACCAGGAAGCTATTGAATTTGCATTTAAGGAAATGGAGAAAGGTCCTATTAAACCGAATACTTGGGGACACCCCACAATACCTGCATTCCTAATGCGTCTTGATTTTCCAAAGACTGCTCTGGCTAAGGACTATCTTCGCACTGTCGATTTTGAAAGCAGCGAAGCAAATATTTATTGGAATGACAAACAAGGTGGTTGGCTTCGCAAAACATTTACATCACGCCCGGATAATGTTATTGTTCAATTACTTACTGCCCCCAAAGGACAGTTTGTGAATACACGAATCACTCTAATGGAAGCACCGAGAAGAAGGCGTCCAATTTGGAATAATGAGTCCCCCAAAAAGCGATTAGTGACGAGCAGCGGGGAAAGCGAAATTAAGCAAGACTATAATGAACAACGACTGATTTACAAATGTCTTTTAGACCCTTCTACAAACAACAGTGGTTATGCCGGTGTAGTTCACGTGATTTGCAACGGCGGTTCTGCCCGGATGGATAATGACACTTTAGTTATCAAGGATGCATCATCCGTAATACTTCTTACACGCATCGAATGGTTTGCAGACTACAGAGAGGATAAGGTGGAAGCTCTGCGTATTGCAGTAGAGCAGTTAACACCTGACTATGAAAAATTGTTGGAGAAACACCGTAAAGTTCAGTCGGAAGCTTTTAACCGTGTTTCGGCAGATTTCGGAGGCGCTTCTCAATACGGTATGTCCACAGAAGAACTTTTTGCCGATCAAAGATCGCGTATGGACTATTCGCCAGGCTTACTGGAAAAGATTTTTGAAATGGGACGCTACTGGTTTATTCTTACCAGCGGTAA
>JAJDNK010000191.1 GCA_022340715.1 bacterium BMS3Abin03
TCTTCCACACCGTGATAAAATTGTATATCCTCTTCATCGCTTTTCCAACAAAGATATACTTCCCGTCCCTCAATTAATCCAGGGAAATCAACCAGGCCTATATTAAAATTCCAATCTTTAAAATAACATCCTATCTCTTCCAGTTCCGACATAAATCCATCAATGTTAGCAGCTAAATATTTTATTCTTTCATCCTCTTCTGCATCAGGACCAATATCTTCAGCAAGTAAACGCATTTCCCTCGAAGTATCCAGTATATCCTTCACAATCTTTTTTACCAGGGGAAGAGTATTTTTTGCTTCAGTTGGTGAGAAGTATTTAGTATCTGTGTTCATATTTATAAGAAAATGCCAGAAATTAAGGTGTCAAGTTAAAATAATTTCGCAAGAAAAAAAGTCGTTTTCATTAGGATTATGAATCCTTTCACAGGATTTCTCATCGAATTTAATATAGCAATAATTATTATTACACATTGATACGGAAGGTGAATCTTTGAGTACCTTAATATTAAGTGAGGAAAAAGAAAAGATCGGTATGTCTTATGAGGAATACAGGGAAATGAGTGCCCTGGAATTAGAAAACTATAACCTTAAAGATTTTGAACAAAAAGAAAAAAATCGATTCGCCATTTTGAGAATTAACCTCCAGAGAATTAAGAGGCTTGAAAAACAATTTCAACCGAGCAATACAGTAATAGAAGCTGTAGAAAAAATTAAGCGTCCTCAATTCTGGCTATTAATAACTGAAAGCTGGTGCGGTGATTCGGCGCAGTCTGTTCCTGTAATAAATATAATTGCCGGATTAAATAACAATATAGAGTTGAGATTAATTTTAAGAGATGCTCACAAAGAAATTTCGGACAGATATTATGAACCCGGTCAACCGCGAAGTATTCCATTATTAATAGCTTACGATGAAAAAAACAATGAACTATTCAGGTGGGGCGCCAGACCAAAACATGCAACGGAACTCGTAAAGAATTTAAAGAATAATGGTTTATCTAAAGATGAATATAATAAAGAGCTTCATTTGTGGTATGGAAAAAATAAAGGGAAAGATATTGAAAACGAGATAGCAGAATTAATCAACAAATCAAATAATGATTGAAAAAGTTGTCCTTTTCCCCGGAACTGAATCAACTAAAATTTCACCTTTGTGCCAATCGACTATTGACTTAACAACCGATAAACCAAGACCGCTCCCCCCTGTATCTCTGTTTCGCGAAGATTCTTCTCTGTAAAATCGTTCAAAAATTTTGGGTAAATTTTCTTTGCGTATTCCTTCCCCTTTATTTATTATTGATATTTTAACTTTATTATCAGCTAACAATTTTGTTTCTATTAAAACCGGTTTACCTTCTTCTCCATACTTAATGGCGTTATCTACCAAGTTTGTTATTGCCTGCTTAAATAAATTCACATCCAGGTTCACCGTAGCATCTTTATCAAAGTGGGTTTCCAGGCAAATCGTCTTTTCCCTGCCTAAGTATTTTAACTGATCAACAAGATTCTTAAGAACCTGATTTATAGAAACTTCAGATTTATTTACTTTAATTATTGCATTATCAAACTTTGAGATGAAAAAAAGTTTATCTACTATATTTATCATCCTCAACGTTTCTTCGTAATTGCTTTGGAGTATTTCTTTGTATTCTTCCGGGGTTTTATTATCTCTCAAGACCAGTTCAGTTTCACCCCTCAAAATAGTTAATGGTGTTTTTAATTCATGTGAGGCTGAAATTGAAAACTGTGTCATATATTCAATTGAGGTTTTTATCCTACGAATCATTTTATTTATCGTATTAACCAATCTTCCATATTCGTCGTCAAACTCACCACCTTCAAGAATTTTTTCTAAATTTTGTGTTGTTATCTCATTGGTTTTTTCAGTAATCATATCTATTCTTGAAAGAGCTTTAACAGATAATATAGCTCCGCCTAAAAATGAGAAAACAAGAAATATCGGTGCGATTATAAGGTAAATATCCGTTAATTGAGATAATGTTTGTAATATCTGTACAACCGGAAATGCAACCACAATTTTATATTTACCCTGTTCAGAAATTGCTGCCCTTATTGGTCTTTGGCTAAGAATAGTATCATCTATATCTGTTAAATGAATTCCATCGCTTTTTATTTGGGGAATAGTTATGAGGTGTCCCTTAAGATTTTCCGATTGAAAAATAACTTCATTACCAAACTGAATCTGGATGTATGAATTTCGCGGAGATGACGCTATTGTTTCAAATATTAAATCATATATTGCTTCATACGGAGAACTATAAATTGAATCAGGGGCAAAGTTTGTAAAATCAATTTTACTATCTTCTACAAGATCGTGAATGATATGAACCTGGTTGCTTAAAGAAAGATCCAGCTGTCCGTACAGGTTGGATTTTAGATATAGGTAGATAGTAATTCCAATTACTATCTCAAAAATCAGAAATGATGTTGCATACCATAAAGTTGTTTTAAATCTTGTTGAATGAAAAAATGCAGCTACTTTGTTTTTCATATCTGCCCAAATTTTTAATCTTCTCTGATAACGTAACCGACACCACGTACTGTATTTAATAATTGTTTCTCAAATCCTTTATCGATCTTGTTGCGTAGCTTGTTTATATACACATCAATAACGTTTGTATCTGGATCAAAATGGAAATCATAAACATGTTCTGTTAGTATGGTGCGTGAGATAACTTTATTCTTGTTTTTCAGCAGATATTCGAGTATTGAATATTCTTTTGGAGTTAACTGAATTTCGGTACCGTTTCTTTCAGCAATATGCCTTTGAGTATCAAGCACTAAATCCAAGGCTTTAAGAAGAACTGATTTCTCTGCGTCTTTTCTTCTTATTAAAGCCCTTACCCTGGCCAGAAGTTCCTCGAAGGCAAATGGTTTTGCAAGATAGTCATCAGCTCCGGAGTCTAGCCCGGTTACTTTATCCGGAACAGTATCTTTTGCAGTTAAAAATAAAACCGGTGTGTCTATTTTAGCTTTCCTAACTTCACGAAGGATTGTAATTCCATCCCGGTATGGAAGCATTATATCCAGTATCATTAAATCGTACTCGCCGGATAGTGCAAATGTTAGTCCTTCTTTACCATCAAATACTGCGTCAACAGTATAGAATTCCTGTTCCAGTCCTTTTTTAATAAAGGAAGCAACTTTTTTTTCGTCTTCTATTAAAAGTATTTTCATATACCGAACTTAATAAAAAAGGAGAGATTAACCCTCCTTTTATTTGATGATAACTGATGCAAAGATTCCATAAGCGTTACTTTAATCCGGAATCTTTTTTCTTATTTGATATATTTTCCCTCTGTTTCATTTTAGTATGTTCTTTTTCCTTTTTAGCTAAACTTTCCTTTCCAACGGTTTTTTTTATATTCTGTAACAGAGTCATTCTTTCATTTTTCATTCTAACGTTTTTGATATCCTGTTTATTTATTGTTCTCATAGCAGCTTTATGGCTTAGTGTTTTTACCTGTTTCGTATTATCCTTTATTACCTTTTCAGTTTTATTTGTTGTTTTAGTCTTTTCATGCGGTTTGTTCTGAGCAAACGTTCCGGAAGTTAGACTAAACATAATTAAAACTGCTATGCTGAAAATGACTGACCTGATTTTCATATAATTGTTTCCTTTCTTTCTGATAAAAATAAAATTAATAACAGGTCAATTTTACATTATGCTTATGAACGACATCTTAAAATTATATTAATTTTTATTAATCACTTGCTTTTTTATCTATTCAAATAATTTTACGCTGATGTAAAATTATCGTGCCTGAGATCGAACGCCTTTAAAAAATCATTTTTAGACCCGGTAAGATCTCCTAACTTAACCTTCACTGTTCCCTTATTATAATAAGCAGTTGCATTATCAGGATCTATTTCAATTGCTCTGTTGAAATTCCTTAATGCTTCCACATAATTTCCTTCATCGGCAAACCGGGTACCGAGCAAATTAAATGTTTGTGCGGACAACTTTGAGAGATTGCTAATCACGAAACCGAACTCTCCTGAGTTATTGGGCTGTTGCATAATTATCTCCTGATTTAGATAGTAAAAAATTGACAATTAGAGCAGTATATGTTTTTCCATTCACATCAGGTTTTTATTCTTTAAGTAAAATTACAATTGCCATATTAAATCAAGATTAAACAAAGATTAATAAATTTTCATTTTTTCTGCTTAACCAGTAATTCACCCTAATCAATCACTCCGAGAGAGATGAGCTATAATTTTTTGCTATTTTCTTCATAATTTTGATAAAAGGACAATTAATTCTTAATAGTACACATTAATATTCGGTCACAAATATTTCCCTGCGTTTAACATATAATAACATCTTCCGATTCTGGATACCGCTAGGCGCCACATGGTTAATGATGTCCGTTGAGGGTCCCTTTCTTTCTGCACTTATTGCAAGGTTAGACGAACCGAAATACAATCTTGCTGCATATGGAGTAGCTTTTGCCCTGGCACTGATTATAGAAGCTCCCGTGATTATGATGATGAGTGCTTCAACTGCAATAGTCAAGGATGAACATTCTTTTCTTAAATTGAAGAGATTTACATACTTATTAAGCGGCGGACTTACACTGGTAATGATAATACTCATAATTCCCCCTGTGTTTTATTTCATTGCGGAGGATTTAATCGGCTTACCGCCTAAAGTAGCGGGATTAACACATATAGCAACTATAATACTTCTTCCCTGGCCCGGATCTATCGGTTATAGAAGATTTTGCCAGGGAATTCTAATCCGCAATAACATGACCCGGCGTGTGGCTTACGGAACAATTGTAAGAATCACAACAATGTTTCTAACCGCATCAATATTTTTTACGTTTATTGATGTGCCTGGAGTTGTTGTTGGTGCGTCTGCCTTATCATTCGCTGTGGTTGCTGAAGCGATCGCAAGCAGATTGATGACAAGAGGAATTATAAAAAAGATCAGTCAGGTACCGGCTGCCGGGGAAAGAATAACTTACAAAGAAATATTTCATTTTTATTACCCCCTGGCTCTTACTTCTTTATTATCTATGGGTGTACAACCGCTGGTTACCTTTTTTGTTGGAAAGAGCAGAATGGCACTTGAATCGCTTGCTGTTCTGCCGGTAATTACTTCATTTGTATTTATCTTCCGTGCATTCGGTTTATCTTACCAAGAAGTAATAATTGCCAAAATGGACAAGGAAAGAATTAATTTTGTCCCGTTACGGAATTATGCTTTAATTCTTGCTGGGGTTTTATCTGCTTCACTTTATATTATCTCGTTTTCTTCCCTATCTGATTTTTGGTTTCAAGATATATCCGGCTTATCAAAAGCTTTAAGCGATTTTTCAAAAGCCCCATTGCAAATAATGGCAATAATTCCAGCACTGACTGTTTGGATAAGTTTCCAGAGAGCTATGCTTGTTAACGATAAAAAAACAAAATTCATAACACAGGGAACAGCAATTGAATTCATAATAATTACTTTAGTAATGTATACTACCGTGAATATATTTTATCTCCCCGGTGCGGTTGCAGCTACTACTTCATTTATTGTTGGCAGGTTAGCAGCTAATTCATACTTCAACAGATATGTTAGACTATCACCCAATTAACGGTTCCTGGTAAACGAGATGAAGATTAGACTCAAATAAAAAAATCCGTGCGGGTTTAATCACCGCACGGATTTTCACATCTTAGAGAAGAACTATCAGAATCCTAGAGATACGGAGAATATATGATTTCCATCAAAGTATTTTACATCTCTGAAAGCATAATCAATTTTTACATCGATTCCACCAACATCATAACTGATACCGGCACCGGCAGTTAATCCATAAATGTAATTATCGGATTCCTGAACTGCAAACTGGTAACCGGCTCTAACAAAGAATGTATTGTTATAACCATATTCTGCTCCAAGTTTGGTTTCGTCTCCCGAGAAATTGTTGTTCTGATAGACACCAGTGACTTCAAGTGAACTCATCTCATTTATTACGGGTTTATACCCGGCTGCTAATTGAAAGTTAGATGGTAATTCAAAAGAAGCGGCATTAACCGTATAATATTGTGGCGGACGGTTCAAATTCTCAACATCAGCCTGAGTAAGCAAACCTGTGCCTGAATATGTCATTTCGGGACCGATATTCTTTAACACAACTCCTATGCTTAACCCATTTAAATCAGCGAGATTATCATAAATGATACCTACATTGAACGCAACACCACTCGCTGAAACATCGCCAAGGGTCTCACTAATGAAATTACTGGTTAATCCAATCGAAATATTATCAGTTAACTGACGCGAATAACTTAAACCAGCGACAAGCATCTGCGGGGAGAAAGTAGCGCCTGTACCATCGGGGCTAAGTGTTGTCGTTACTGGTATATCACCGATAGATAATGCTTTAACGCTTAAAGCTAATGCCCCAAATCCCTCAAAATTTGCTGAAACGGCACCGTATTCAACGCCGATATCTGCAATGTAAGACATATGAGAGAATAACACCTGTGAAGAGTTTTCCATTCTCGCAATACCTGCAGGATTCCAGAATAACGATTCGAGTCCATTCGATGTTGAAATACTCGCTTCACCCATTGCAATTCCTCTGGGACCAACTGGAATAAGAAGCTCTGCAGCTCCACCTGTACCTGTTCTATTTCCACCTCCGGCATATGCAACATCAAGCATAAGCAGGAGGGTAAAAATCACTGTAAATAAATTAACTAATTTTTTCATTTTTACTCCTATTAAACTTGATTTCATTTAGAATCTATCTAGTATTTGTTCTTCTTGAATTATTGCCACCTTGAGAATTTTGGTCTTTCCAAGATCCGGCATATCGATATAGGCAATATATAATCCGCTTGCTACCGGTAAGCCATTTGCATTTGCAAGATCCCATCTCTGGAATTGATCCTGATTATTCTTCTCAATGGTTTTTACAAGAACTCCTGCAAGATTAAAGATTCTAATTGTTGCTTTTGCAGGAAGATGTGAAAAAGTAACAAACCTGTTATACTTGTTCAACTCTTCCGAGTTAACTCCATAGTACGGATTAGGAAATACATTAATCTCAGTAACCTGATCTTTAGCCAGAGTATTACTCTCACTTGGTGCAGGTGCTGTAAATGTATAGAAATCATTCGGACTGTTGGGAATGTTAGATCTGATTCTAAAGACCGTACCTGGATCCGGCCATGCGTCTTCTCCCCCGTCTCCCTGGTTCTGATTCCAGTTCATTATTACAAATCTGGCTATATGCTCAACTTCAACTTCTCCGGGCCAATTGGTAGGATCAGGCGTCATTGCTGCAACCAGATCATTATAATCCTGTTCGCCAGGTTGAGGATGATCATTTGGCATCATAAAATAAATCCAGTCAGTGTAGGGATCATTGTCGCCACCGGAAGCTTCATGATCTAACTGAAAATTAAATACATCACTACCTGATGCAGGTCCATTTCCAAACACATCATATTCGTCTAATATCCAAGGCATCATTCTTACATCATCACTTGGATCATCCAGATTCGCACCAAGATACCAAATGGAAAAAGGAACGTCTATTAATGAACCGGTTGAAAAAGCCATCCATCCTTTACCGGCAGGATTGTCATGGTCACCTGTCCATCTAATCTCGTAATTGTTCGGGATGATTGTAGACCAATTAGCACCATCACGAGTCCATCTTCCAAGTGCCGATTCATGATCAGTAATGGTGGGTCCTCCTGCAACACAGAAGAAATATCCACCTCCTGCCTGCATAGGACTTTCAATACCTAATGCGCCGCCGTTTACCGATAGCGCTACATCACGATACCAATCTGCAGAAACCCCGATTCCATCTAGACCAAGAGGTGTAATTTCATATGAGTTCGCATAGTCACCACCTTCTACAACACCATTACCGTTAGCGGTAATATCAAATCCTTTGAAATCCTTTGCAGCACCAAGTACCCGGAACTGAATACCATCTACTATTGGAGATTCAAAATCTGCCAACTGATTGGTCTGGTTTTCAAGAACTCTTACACCATCACTTCTATCAGCATTCCATACGTTAAGTGTGTCACCAATATTCTCAAATGTAACAGTATAGGTCATACCTGTTAACTGTCTTGGATCAACAACTACAGGATAAACCGTTCCATCACTAAAAGGTATGTCAGCATCATAACGTTGTTTATTAACTTCTATGGTATCTGCATATTCAGCACCAAAAACTTCCCCAGGATTCTTTGTATGAGGAATCGCAGTAAGAATCCTTAAGGGATTTTCTAAATTATTTGGGACAGCGTTTGGATCCGTGTTATAATCATAGGCGGTTACAGCAAAATAATATTTTATCCCATTTACAAGTGGAACGCCACCCTTTACCTGATCAAGTGTTATATTCAAGGATCTCTTTATTCCGGTATCATTACCAAATTGTACAGGCAAATTAACTACAGAGCCCGTATTGGGATCAAACACATTATCGAAAATTTTACCAATACCATCGACAATATCGAAAGTAGCAACCAGTGTCCCCTCATTTATACTAGAGGATGCAGAGGGTAATTGGTAAACATTATATCCCTGAAATTTATATCCTTTTGAATCGAACGTTTCGGTAGCACGAACTTTCGAGGGACTTTCACCCCAATCAAGCACTATCTCTTTATCCAATTCAACCACATTAACTTCTGGAGCAGGAGGGGCGGTGGGTAAATCAAAAAAGTTATCGTATGCAACTTGTGCTATCTGATCATAGAACTTTAAAAGAGAAATTGCGGATAGTCGATCAACTCCCGGAATTGCACCAGCACATATTTCAGCAACTACAACCTCCTGAGTGTCTCCAGGAGCTAAAGTGAAAGGACCCGAGGCGCTACCCTGACGTCTATCACCAGGGGGGAGTTGGTCTCCATCCAACCAACCGGTACGCTTTATTGGATCTCCATTCAATGCATAAGTGGTTGGTTGACCAGTAGCAAAATCTGTAAAAGTCACACCAGACAAACCATATTTACCCTGGAAAAAGTTGTAAAACTGAGTGGAGCCATCTAAATCGCCTTGCGGTGGGTCACCAATATTAGGATCGCCATTTGCAAAGTAATAAGCTGCCGTCATCGGCAAATTGATCTTTCCAGGTCCAACTACTTTACCATCAAAAATACCGAAATCATTAGCATCATCTACACCGTTTTTATTTATATCTTCTCCAGCATTACCTGTTACAAGGGGACCCTGGAAAAAGTCGAATCCAACTGCTGGTGGCGGAAGAGGTGCATATACAGCATCTGTTGCACCAGCATTATAACAATACTGCAAACTAAGAACTGTATCTACACCAACAAAGTCATCACCCGAAGCTCCAAGATCAACATCAGACCACATAGAAACATACATGTCTTCTATTGTATTTTGCTGAGCTCCTTTATTTATTAATCTATACTTTCTAAAATACATATTTCCCAAAGCGCCTGATTGATTGTATGCCCAATAAGTGATTTGTGCTTCAATCCCCATTGGTGAGGCACCATACAAATCTGCAGTATTAGTTGAATTTAAATCATTCGCAACAAACCAGAGGGTTTGATCTGCACCCGGAACTCCAGGAATGTCTCCAGAACTCGGATCACTATCGTATTGACCATTACCGTTTCCATCATAGTATGGAGCCCCAAGATTAACCGGCCATTCCGTCCAATCAGCTTCATACTGACTACGTATAGCTGATTCAGACAAGGCTTCCAAAGTTGCTTCATTTGAAAGATCAACAGTTGGTCCTCCAGGATAAATATCGGGTCTGACCCGATAAATTCTATACTTGTCTAAAGTCGGATCGTCTGCTGTTCCGTCTGGAAGGATAGCACCAGGCTGGAGACCTGTAGCATAAGCAGTTCCGCCAACTCTCACTTGCGGGTCACCCGGTATTTTTGCACCCCAGAGTAAGCCGGAAGTAAAAGCTGCTGTTTTCCCACTTCCCTTTGGAAATACTAAACCAGAATTTTGCTGATTTATATCAATATCAGAAATACCGTTGTTCCTCATTGGAACGAAGATATTGTTTATATCCAGGAAAGTTACGGGAAGCTGTGCATCTACTTTTTGCAGTTTGCCTTTACTCTTCTCATTACCCTCGGCATTGATAGCCGATTGAGCAATAAAGAGTAAGCATACTGCAAAAACAACAAAATAATTAATTCGTTTAAATCTCATATGTTTTAAAACTCCTTATATAATTTTAATAGAGTTATTAATATCATAATTAATATTCCAGTTTAATTCCAAGCCTGATCTGGCGGGGTGGACCCCATAAAAATGAAGATCCTGCTGCACCTTGATTTTGTCCGCCTGCTTGCTGGTAAGCCTGAAAATAATCAATATTGATTGCTTTATATAATGCAACGAATTCGGGACCATTTTTCTCTGCTAATTGTCCGCCAAGATTATAATCGCTTAAATACCCGTCATCCGTAGCGGAACCAGTCCTAAGAAATACATTCTGAACATTTCTAGTATCAAATAAATTTATGACATAGAGGTAAATGTTCATATTTAAAAGATCAAACAAATTAACTGTTTTATCTATTCTCAAATCAACCTGAAAAGTAGAGGGGGTTAATGAGGCATTTAAAGGTTCAGTTGGCGATCTGAATCTCGAGTCTCCTTCAAGACTTCCCTGAGTGTTTCCTTTTCCTTGCCCGGTAGTGTATGGGTGCCCACTACCAAATAGAAGCAGTACTGATGCACCTAATTCTTGAAGAATTGGTCCACCATCATCTTTACCAAAGCGAAAATCAACATTAACATTTCCACTGAAAGGTCTGTTATAGTCAAGCGGAGTAACATATTGCGGTTGAAATACCGTGACTCCATCAAGAGGAGCACCTACTATACCTGCTTGTCCATTGGGATACGACCCTGTTCCACGGGCATCCTGAAACGAAATTGAGCCATTAACGAGAAATCTTTCTACACGACGCATGTTAAATGAAATTTCAACACCCTTAGTTGTAGCAAAGTCACCATTCGTCAATAAAGCGTAAGCAGGATATGGTGAAGGGGAGCCTTCCGTACCGGTTTTCTGTTGACGGTAAACTACCTGGTCCTGTATATCCTTATAATAACCGGTAATATCAAAGGATGCGAAACTGCCAATTTGCTGTGTAAATCCTAACTCATATTGTGTTGTCCTCGTAGGTCTTACATTATATCCAACAGGTGTACCAATAAAAAATTTACCTTGTAAGTTAAATGAGATTGCATACATACCTAAATAAATGTCTCTCAATCTCGTTTGCTGAACAAATTTACCATACTGGGCATGGAATACTGTTACATCAGTAATCGGGAAAGAAAAACCTAATCGGGGACTTAATGAACTGAATGATGGTGTTTCAACTAACCCGCCGGGTATAACTTCCTGTGTGTTAAAATCTATTGATTTTTCAGGATGTAATGGATCAATAAAAGACAGGTTATCTGTATTTATATAGTCATATCTTAACCCCACATTTAGTACAATATTTTCGAAATCAATTTTATCCTGCACATAAACACCACCGAACAAAGGTTTCTTTGGTGCAAGTTGCCCAGTAATATAGTTATCTTCTCCATCATAGACATTACCATTCAAATCATATCCGTAATTGTTTACTCCCAAACTCGTCATAATTTCTCTATAGGACTGTGTTCTATTTGGATCATTC
>JAJDNK010000193.1 GCA_022340715.1 bacterium BMS3Abin03
GTATGCCAGTAAGCTACAGAAAATCGTAGATGCTCTGCCATCGTTTTATTTCCGACTTTCTGATCCTTGTTATAATACTTAAATGCTAATGGATTTTTTGAGTTATTGCCTTCGTAACTTATTGGTTTTTCTACATTTGGAAAAAATTTATTTTGCATGGTCTCCCTTATTATTTGTATGAGTGAAAAATAGAAGAGTAAAAAATTACCATAAAAAGCCCATATTATTTAGTTAAGAATATCATTAATTTTTTATCAGTTCAAATAAAATTGAACCGCTTTAATATCTTAATATTTATTCTAAATGTCAATAAAAAACACAAATAATGATTCAATTTCGCAATATTTATACTTTATGTATTATGATTAAATGAATTCATCAATCAAATAAAATATGAAAGTTTTTATATAATGGTATAGCTTTCATTCCAGAGATATTGAAGTCTAGAAAATGAAAAATTGTTTGCTAAATAAGAATCAAAGATTTCAAATTATTTATTGCAGCTTAACTCACTATAAAATAAAAGGTTAATCCGTTTGGATAAAATTTTAAATTGGCTTTTGTGCTTGAACTGATCTAAATGTATTTATCCATGAGTAGTTGATTGACGGGGTAATTAAGTTTAGAAGGAGCAGGGAAAATGTTGAGTAATTAATCTTGAACTATGGGTTTTAATACTTTTGTTGATTCCCTAACTACAAGTTCTGTATCCAAAACAACTTTTTCAATTGGAAGCAGAGTTGAAGATTCGATATTCCGGATTAATATTTCTGCTGCTCTTTGTCCAATCTCGTTTTGAGGAGCTCTGATTGTTGTTAATGCAACGGGATATATTTTCGCATAGTAAATATCATCGTTACCTATAATTGAAATATCATCGGGAACTTTTATGTTCATTTCTTTAAGTGCTGCTAAAACTGCGAGTGCTTGCTGATCGTTAAAACAGACAATTGCAGTTGGATAATCTTCACGTATTTTATTTTTAAAATACTCGATAGTTTTAGTAAAACTTTCCTCATACTGAGACCCAATGGAGACGATCATATCTTTTTTAAATACTAAAGTACGTTCGCTGAATGCATGTCTGAATCCTTCGATTCGTTCTGCTGTGTGAGAAGATTGGGGAGGACCCGTGAAGTGAACAATCTTCGTATGTCCGTTATCTATCAGATATTTCACTGCTTTTTTAATTGCTCTTAAATTATCTATAGCAACAACATTTGCTTGTATTCCTTTTACATCTTCCAATAATACAAAAGGGTAGTTTATCATTTTTAATTTAAAGAGATGTTCGATTTCGGCAGAGCCTTCAACAATTGGGGCGATGATTGTTCCTTTAATATCTTTGGCAGAGAAAAAATGTGAAAACTTTTTTTCACATTCATGATCATTTTCCGAACTGCTGACGACAACTGAATATCCTTTACTGTTTGCATACTCTTTTACACCAGAAGCTATAGAGGTATAAAATGGATAGTTAAGATCTTTGATGATTATTCCTATACTTTTGTCCTGAGCGCCATTCTTAAGATTTCTTGCTACGCCTTTCGGACGAAAGTTTAGTTCTTTCATCACTTCAAGTATATGATTTCTTGTGGCTGGTTTAACGGTGTTCTTCGCGTTTATTACTGCAGATACCGTTCCCTTTGACACCCCTGCTCGTTTTGCAACATCTACAATAGTAATTTTTTTCATAAAGTTCTCCAGAACTTTTGAGAATGGACCTTATAATTGAACCGATTTAATTCGATTCAAAAAGGTAAAAGATATTGTCTTTAAAATAATAAATATGAAGGTGAATAGAAATAGTTGAAGCTAAAAACCTGAATGGTTAAAACCTGGATTTTATCATTATAGATATAACCTGGAATGATAATAAACAAATTATCACAATTTGAATTATTTTTAACCAAATTAGTATGAAAAAATGTCTGTGATGAACAAAGAACTATTATCTATGTATGAGAAAAAAAAGTTGTTCGCCATTTAGAAAAAAATGTCCTTGTTCTATATTCAGTTAAATTTTAAGCAAACAAGTTTTAAAAATATTTATTAGTTCTCCAAATATGAAAATTATCTTCCTTTACTTAACAAATCATTAGCTGCGTTAGAAAGAAAAATATATGCAGAACATATATCAATGACATATTCATTTTCACCCCAGAAGAATGGCCAATCTTCCTTGTTTTCGGGGAAATCCGGTTTTAGAATTAATAAACCTGGAACAACTCCACCCGGGATAAATGTAAAGTTAGCACGATTATTTCCATAAGCAACTTTCTTCGAGTGTACTCCAACACCGGAAACAAAAGAAATATTAGAATAGGGATGACATCCGAAAATATAATTCAATCCTTTAAAGGTATATTCCGGTCCTATAATTTCAGGGAAAGCTTTATTTAGGTAATAATTTGTTATTGCCCAGTTTATAACCATTGTATTTCCACCCCATCCTCTGATTATTATAGGAACACCATAAGGATTTTCTTTACTTAATTGGTCAAGCTGATCTTTATATTTTTCAATATAACTTTTTAAAGTCGATTTATATTCTTCATCCATATATGGTATTGCCTGAACCGCAGCAAGTATATTGAAAGGTAATGATCTATCAAGAACGGTCCAAACTAAATCTTTAAATCTTTTGGAATATTGTTCATCTTTTGTTGAAATATAAAGCTGAAGTGCCGCCTCGAGTTCTACATTTGAACGAAACCATCTGTCTTCTCCTGCATTTCCCCAGCCTGATACTTTATGTTCATTATCCCATGCCTCTATAGCGTATTTTAAAGCCTCCTCTGAAAGATCTTTATTATAGTTTTTTAATGCACGATATGCAGTTGCTAATGCAGTGATAGAACCATAATTTAAATAAGGTACTCTGTTTGTAAATACCCACCTATCATCCAATGTACCGCTGGATTTACCATCAGTTTCATACGGTTTAAGTTTTGGATTATACGGCAAATTATCCGTTTCATTAATCGCGTCTCCCAGGTGATGATACTGGTAAAGATGAGGTACAATTATTCCGCGTACCGCATGACCTATATTTTTTTGTTGTGCGACCAATTGAAGTGCACCTTGTTCAATCTGTTGAAGAACATCAGGAATACCATCGGGGCGATGGATATCAACAAAGCTTGTTTTTCTATCGACGAAAGTTTGGTCATGCTTAACCTGAAACGTTTCCCACAAATTAGAAAAATTGTATACTACTGTATTATGAGAACCATCCTGGATATCAAAATCACCGGCATCGAACCAACCACCAACTGCTAATCCCGGAATACGTTCCAGTGGTTTATATTTTGTGTCGGTTGTTGAATCCATACTATAACCATCAAAATGCTGTTCGTTTACAGGTGCTTGAAGCGCATCATCTTTATAAGGATGACCATGCCAAACACGGTATGCTTCATTGACAAACATATGATCCATTTGAACTGGAAAATAAATATCCAGCGTTTTTTGCCAGATGTTATCATATACATGTGTATCGATTGGGAAAGTTTCGGTTTTCTGATCTCCATATTTTATAAGATATAAACCGCTATCTTTAACAGATGAAAAATCAAAAGTAACATAATTATACCTGAGGTATTGTCCCCACATTTTTACATCCTCAGTAAGTTTTTCAACAAAATTACCATCAGGCATAACCTGAAACAGGGAAGCAGTTGTAAGGGGAGTATCATTTTTATCGAGTTCAATGACAGCGACTTTTTGTTGATCCGGATTGTAACCGACCTGTGAGAAACCGATTACCGGGGAACGTTTCCAATCTTTGATTGTATTTGCGGTTAAATACCATTCTACTACTTTGCCCGTTTTATCAGAAGGAATAAGGCTCCTAACTACGAACCACCCATTTTGCGCAACGTTGCGTCCGTCATATAACATTAACCTACCGTTAAAAGAGTTAATTTCAACGCGTCTTTCAGGATCTTCAGGAGCTAAAATTAAAGTTGAGCCAGTGGCAATTGGTAACGGATCAACAAATTCACCTCGACCTCTGTCATCAAAAGTCGAATGTCCGTTAAATTGAGAAATTTTGTCTTTTATAGGTTTTACAACTGTCGGACCACCAGGATACAGAGGAAAAATACCTGGGCTATTATCGATCAAATAAGTTTTCTCAAAATATGCAGATGGTAAAAACTCCAGGTTAAAACCTGCATGTCCATCAAGTTTTTCCGGGAGAGGTTTATCAAGAAAGACATCTATTAAAACACCCTGATCTTTTGCGGTAACTACAACTTTGGAGTCAAAATTATAATCTTTATAGCGAAGAAGCACTTCAATGCTATTGTTTGCTTCATCAACTTTTCTGCTTACCACTTCAGGGATCAAATCCCATTGTTCCGGTGTTGATCTTAACCTAACCGCGCCATTGGTTGCAGTTCTAACGCCATGGTGTATAAGCTCTATTCCTGCCGTTTTTTCATCATAGAAAAAACCATTATACTGATTACTGAAAACAAACACATTTAATCCCTGAGTTTCAAAGTAATCAAGATCGTTTAACTGCAGTTTAGTATCCTGACAATTTGCATTGTCAATAAATAAGAACGAAAGTCCAATTACTAAAAATGGTACTGGATGTTTCAATAAAAAAGTTCTAAAAAGTTTGAATAATCTTTTCACTTTGCTCTCCTTTAATCAAGATTTGATTCTATAAAACTTAAGAAATCTGCTTTTAGTTCTTCCACTGATTTTCATTAATATATTCGAAAAAATAATGAAGTACATTTATTTAAATTGAATTCTGTATTTCTTTGAAACTAAAAATAAAAAAATAATTAAGTATAAACTTAATCCTGTAAAAAAACTCAATGTGAAACCTAAAATCATTGATAGAATAACTGCAATAACAGATCCCAGGACAGACATTGTTCCATTAATACCATACATCCACGGAATATATCTTTCTAGTTGTTTCTGCTTCAATAATTGAATAGCAGTAGGGAAGGGGATACCGAGCAAAAATCCAAATGGGATCATCATAAAAAATGACAAAATCGAACGTAAAACCTGGCTGTATACTAAAAGTTTATTCAGGATAAAAGGATATAATATAAAAAGGATAATCCCAAAAGAAACTATCGACAAGCAAATAACACTTAAACGTTTCCTGATATCATCTGCGAAAATATTCTTTCCATAAAAACTACCAATTCCCATTCCTACTAATAATGAACCGAGAAGAATCGACAGGGAAATAGTTGGTGATCCAAGATATAAGACAAGTTTTTGAAACAAAGAAACTTCCAGGATCATAAATCCAGCTCCAATACAAAGAAAAATTATCAAAGGGAATAAAAGTACATTTCGATCGGCTTTTTTGATCTTCTTCTTAATAACCAAATAAGGAATAACTACTACCATAAAATTGAAAAATACAACACCCAGAAATAACCCAAAATAGTCATCGGGAATACCTCTCTTTACTTTATAAAAGTATGGACTATCATCTCTTACCGGGGAGATATCGTATGGATCTTTATTTATATAATCTTTTAATAACATTCCGGCTTCTACACTTTTCAATAACTGGTTTTCTCGAGTATAATTAGTTCCTTTCAAATTGTAAGGCAGATAAGTAACAGACGGAAGTTCTTTGGGAATATTAGCATTCATATTTTTTATATATGCAATCTCACTTTGTGTGAACGCCTCCTTCTTAATTACAATTGTTGGTGCGTAATCCTGAGAGATAATTATAAAATGGTTAATGGCATCCTGATAACTAATGCCTTCCTCTTTGAATGCTGTAAGAGTAGTAACTATTAATCGAATTAATTCCCATCTGTTGTGAACTGTAAAAATTAAACGTCCCTCAGGTGTAAGGATATTCAAATAATCTTTTAAAGCCTCAACAGTAAGCAGGTAATTCTCATTCATTGCAAAATTATCAATATTCTGTAGTTGTTCAGTTGATGGTAATGCCATAACAACTAAATCAAAATGTTGATCGGTCTTCTTGATATAATGACGACCTTCTTGAACAAGAATATTGATATTTGGGAAATCAGTATATATTCCACCATTAAAGTCTTTGTATTTTTTAACTATATCTACAAAATCAGGATTAATTTCTATCCCAGTTATATTTTTAACTCCGGAAACTAAACCAGTCAGAACCTCTTTACCACCGCCAGGACCTATTACCAGCATATTATCTTTTTCATAATCGCGCAAAAATATAAAAGGTATAGTAGTAGTATGACTCATAAGAAGATTATATAAAAGCGAACTGAAGTTATTTATATCTCCTCCGAACCTGTACATTTGTGTACCAGCTGAACCGTCTACAAATAATTGTCTAACGTAATCCTGATTTCTATAAGCAACCAAATCAGATCGTCCATGAATACTCCACCTGCTATCCAGGATTTGTGATAAACTTGCGGCATTGGGATAAACATAATAATAATCCTTTTCCGGAAATTCACCAATGGGTATTTTTCCTAATAGATTTGCATTAGCATTGAACAACAACAAGATGCCAGAAAGAAAAAGGATGGAATAAAAACCTATTATCTTGTTCTTTTTAAATCTTGAAAAGAAAAGACTTAATGCAGAAGAAAAAACAAGCAATGATAAAAATAAGATAGCATTCGGTGCTGTAAAAAGACTAAAAATACCTATTGAACCAACGGATCCAATTGCAGCACCAGTAAGATCTGAGGCGTATAATTTAAAGCTATGTTCAGCATATAATTTGAATAATTGTGAATATACGATACCTGCAAAGAAAAATGGGAGAAAAAGAAGTAAAAAATAGATAAAAGGATTAGTAATATTCAGTTCTATCACAGTAACAATAAATAAGGAAAAAGATAATCCGATTAAAAAAACAGTTCCGGAGATAATCTTAAAAGAGTCTGTGGAACTTTTCTTCTTAATTTTATAATAAGAAAATATACCTCCGCAGCCTAATCCAAGTATTGCGAGCGAAAGAATTATAAATGCATAGTTATATACAAATATAACGGAAGAAATGCGTGTGGAAATGATTTCAAAACTTATAACAGAAGCGGAAATAATAATCAGATTAAGGTAAACTATTTTTAATTTCGGCATTGTTCAGAAGACATTATTCTAATTTATTTTTAATTGATTAACTATTTGTTGTTTTAGTTTATTCGCTTCTGTGTAGTTTGGATTTACTGTCAAGCATTTATTAATTAAAATAAGAGCTTGATCAAAATCTTTCTTTTTCGAATAAGCTAATGCGAGATTATACAACACTAACGGATCATTAGGTTTTGATTTATTAGCTTCGTCTAAATACTTAATTGCATTATTGAAATTTCCAATATACAATGCTAGAAGACCATTCCTCTTTGGTGTATAATCTGCAAGATCTAATTTATTTCTTTCATAAAAGTATTTGAGAATAGTATCAAGATTTCTTAAACCTGGATACTGATAAATCATAACATTAATATATTTTAGGTATTCTTTAATATTGTCTTTTTTAAGATAAAATGTTGCAGCCATAAAATGTGCATCAATCCACGATATTCGATTTTCTATTCTATACATAGCGATCGAGTCGATAGCATTATTAGGTTTAAATAAATTAAGAAAATCCTTTGGTTTAAATTCTGATATAGCTACTCTCTTTTTTACATACGGCCAATCAATCTTTAATAGTTTAACAAAGTCATTACCCATGACTGAATCAAGTTTAGTAAACATAAAATTAGCTCGCGTTAGACTATCTTGCTCGCTAAACTTAATCTTAGCATTTTCTGTTTTAGGAAGATATCCTTGCTTGTTCATACAATCATAAAATGCTTTCCCAATCAGTTGATATCCTTGAACATTTGGATGCAAATGGTCCACGATTAAATTATCTCCGACAATTCCATCAGAACTTTCGAGCTCAAATATTGAATCTATAGGAATTGTGGCAACTTGAAATTCTATTCCTAAATTATCAATGATCTTATTCATCTTCTCAGGTGCTCTGAACCTGAGAGCATCAAGATCCTTTGCTAATCTGAAAAGAGAATCTGCATTTGTAAAATTATTATTTTTGAGTTCATTCTCAGCTTCTTCATATACCTGATCGGCTGTTTTATAACCAGGTGTATTAACTGAGATAAACGGTCTCTGATCTTTTAAATTGCTTACCAATCTTCCTAATATAACGGGAACACCTGTTTCTTTGGTCAGGTGTAAAATATCAGTAAAGTTCTGTTTAAATTGATGCAGACCTGCATTATATACTTCCGAATTTAAAAGAATGTACTTATCCTTTGCCATTCTTGACATAAGTGTACCCGAAGTTCCATTATTTTCAGATCCGAATAATGCTGCAATCCAGTTAATTGAGTTTCGCACTAACTGAGTAATTTTAAAACTATTTAAGTATAACATTACTTTAATTAATGTACGGGATGAACCATAGGATTGTACCGAGCCAACACCAAGTGCACCATAATATTCATTATGACCTGCGTATATTAAAATTAAATCCGGTTTTTGATCTAGTACCCCTGGTAAAAGATCTAATACAGTGTAAGAATTCACAGCAGTCATACTTATATTAACAATTTCGATAGTACTATTGGGATAAACCAGTTCAAGCCTTCTTCGAATATAACGGGAAAATGATCCCAGAGGATTATATGGATAACCTTCCGCACTACTTCCTCCTAATACAAAAACTCTGAATGCATTTGTCTTTTTATGCTGGTCAAAAACATCCTCAACTGTATTGGGATTAAAATCTCCACTGGTAAAATATCTTCTGCCTATATTTGGATTTATAATATATTTTTCCTGTCCTGCATCTACCCATTGATCCAGATTATATCCGTAATCTATGATTTTTAATAAAATCTCTATCCCAATTAAAAATATAATTGGGAGTAAGATTAAAACGGCAAAAAACCATTTGGGATTTTTTTTTGACGAAGCTTTAATAATATTCTTTATTTCAATACGAGGGAGATTGTATTTTTTGGAGATTTGATTTATCGAAAGCCGATCTTTCTCAGCTAAGATTTGTTCCTTTATATCCCTGGATATTTTCAAAATTGGATTTTAATCAATTGATAGTAATGAAATGATTTTAATACTTATTAAGGAATTAAAAATAGTAACTAAATTGCAGTTAACTATTTAAATATTCTAATTTATTTAGGAGATATTAGTTTATTTAAAACTTCATCATTAATCACCGGTTGATATTTGTTTTTTAATCTCTTTTCTACTTCCTTTTCTATCTTTGCCTTATAGTAATTTCTGTAGTCCTCAGTGATAGAATTTTTAACATCCTCGTAGGTTAGCTGTTTCTCAGGACGTATATGGTAACACTTTAGTATTGCATATTTAGTTTGATTATTTTCATCCTCAAACGTAATCGGATTTGATACTTGGGATTCATTCAATTTAAATGATACATCTCCAAAAACAGGTTTTTCGTTGTACCTTCGTGATTTAATTTCTCCGTTTCGTTCTTTTATATACGTCTTAACAAGGTATCTACCGGTAACCTTTTCGAATGGTATTCCCTGTTCAATTTTATTAAAAGCGTTTTCCGCTTGATCCTTACTAGGGAAAACCATCACTAATATATTTCTTTTCTCTAGTTGATAATAGAGAGTATTTTCATTCTCTTTAAAAAAATTGTGAAGCGCTTCATCAGTCGCCTCAGGTATTTTTGTTTCCACCTCTGCCTGGTTGTACAAATGAACAAGTCGGCTTTTCAATATCGTATTATTTGTATAGGGATTAAATATATTTTTTACCAGATCCAAAGATTCCGCTTTCTTTACAATAAGATCGGTACGTATTGCTTCAAGGATAAACTTTTTTAGATTTTCTTCAGTCAAATTATTAATTGACGGTGGTAATATTAAAATATTGTTTAATAATCTGAGATATTCTTTATAATCAACTTTCCCTGTATTGTTGGTATTCTTCCCTTTGGAATAGATTAATATAGTTTCATTATTGTTAGCAATAGCGTTTTTCAAAGTTTCTTTGTATTTGTCCTGGTAAAAATTTGGATCGTTCGACCATTTTACTATCTGTTTCAATACATTTTCATTCCACCGTAAATTGTTTTCATCTATTAATTCCTTTTTATCTTTATAATATTCTTCTGTGCCAATTGAAGAATATACATTTTTAAGGTTTGATATTATTTCATTTTTAATTTTATCAAAAGGTTCAACATGTATTTTATTTATTTCAATGATTTTTACTATTCTGGATGCATTGTTATCATTCAAAACACGTATGTCATTTTTACTCAAATGAAAAATAACATTACCGGTAGGATCTAAAATACTCTGCATCCATCCAACAGGAGGCATATAACCGTTATTATTTAGTGATTGTTTATCTTGAGAATATCTGATAACTAACGAATCAAAACTTTTACCTTCATCAATTTCCGATTTTATTTTCATGGCTTCCTGCTTCACGGAATCTATCTGTACAGGGGAAGCATCTTCAGGGTGATATAGTACTATCTGTTGAGCGATAACCTCCTTATCCATAATGTCATATATTTTTTTTGCATATTCTTCATTAGCATATTTACCAATATATTCCTTTTCAAAATATTCATAAATTAACTCTTCATTTATCACGCGGCTGATACTTTGTATTAAGTTTTTGTTTTTATCCAATCCCTTGGCAAAAAAATCCAAGCGTTTGAATTGATTAATTAACATATCATTCAAAGCATTATTATAAGCATCCGATCTATCAATATATTTTTTATAATAAAGATAATCTGATACATATTTATTCAGTTCATTAACTGTAATAGTATGGCCATTATCAAATGTTGCAACAATGTTACTTTTCGAATCCTTCTCCGGTGAATTTTCCGAATTGCAACCTGCTAAAATGAGTATGATTACTAATAATAGATTTATAACTGGATAACTTGGAATTCTCATTAATTTTCTCCTAATACTTGGATCTAAATTTTAGAAGTTAGGAATTTAGAAATTCAAAAATTTAATTATTAAGTATTAAACATAAACATGATAATTAAGATCTAAAAATTAATCCCCATATAAACAAAACCCCGGTTTTTGGCCGGGGTTTTATTCATTCAAAAAAGAATAATTTTAATTTACTTCATTAAAATCATTTTCTTTGTTTGTGTGAAATTGTCACCACGTAAGGTGTAGAAATAAACACCGCTTGAGAGGTTAGCACCGTCAAATTGTACTTCATAAGACTGAGCAGTTTTGAATCCATTTACTAAAGTAGCAATTTCTCTACCGGTTACATCATAAACTTTAAGTGTAACATTTCCAGCTTCAGGAATTGTAAAGTTTATTGTGGTAGTTGGGTTAAATGGATTCGGATAGTTCTGTGTAAGTTTATATTGTGTTGCCACACCACCTAATTCGCGAACAGAATTAACAGGATTTCCACTATCCCAAGCATCTACCAATGTATTATAGTATTGACTCCAGTTAGCACTGAATGTAGCCTTATCATCCGGGAACCAGTTTAAGTCACCTAGAGGTAAACCATCGGTACCAGCGGCCATAAGATCAGCATCATCATACGAAAGATCAATAGGAATTGGCCAATCTGAATAAACGAAGTCATCAGGCATATTTGTATTTACAACTCTCCAGTCAGTCAAGATTGCCGGGCTAGTAGTATCAACCGTTGAAAGAACGAAAGATCTGCAAGAATCAACTTGATCAGTTAAAAGAACATCGGCGTTAGCAAAATTAGGTAATTTATCGAACCATCCGACTTCTGTTAAGAATGGATAAGTCGCATCATCATCAAAAAATCCCTGAGTTCTATCATTCATTGTAACAGACTGGTCTACCCATGTAGTGAAACCATTTATAGCCATACCGTTTGCTACAGCACCCAATCCTTGTAATCTGGAATCCCAGTATGCAACATTAGACTGAACTAAAAATTTTCGAGGTAATTGTTCCATACTATCTGGCAATACTGCAACATCTATGAGACCTGTCGGTAGCCCATCGGCATCTTGCTCGGAAAGATCTTCCGTCATATTAGGTCTGAATGGTTGTGCATTACTGTTTACAAATATGTTGTTTGTTACTATGACACTACTTTGATATCCTTGAGTTTCAATAACAGTTCCAACACAATTGATAAATGTATTATGATTCATGTAAATCCATTTAACAGGGTAGTTTCTGAATTTATACATAGAACCTTGAGCCATTACATGGGTGTTGTTTTCTACCCACATAGTATCAGTATTGTAGTTAACATTATCATAGATACCACCGTTACGTCTGCAAGGACGTCCACTCATATTTACAAAATAGTTATTTTTAAAATAAAAGCTGTTTCCAGCATGACCATTAGATTGAACAAAAACCCACCAGTTATGTTCCATCATACAGTTTTCGAAAGTAACCTTTGCATCAGAAGTACCATCGCCGTAAAATGCCCAACCACCGACACCATCCGGTGAACCGATAATTTGGCTAATGTTTTTAACCGTCAAATCGTTTCCCCAGGTAATACCGCCCACATGAGCACCATCTCCATCTGTGAAACCGGAAATTATTGGTGGAGCCATCGTATTAGTGCTATTAACCAAAATGGTATTATCTGCACCTGAGATTACTACATGTCTGTCAGCAGGAGTTGTAAAACCAGCAGTTTGAGGATACCATCCACCAGTCTGTAACTCATATACACGACCAGCTGGGACGGTATTTATGGAATCGCCAAGAATACAATTATTTAGAGAGTTAGGCTGAAGTCCCATATCTACATAGGTATTAATTACAACTACATCCCCTCTGATTTCTTTAACATAATCCATCCACCCTTGGGCGAATGATGCTGATAAAGATGTCAAAAAAAGGATAAGAGAAAGTATAAATACTTTTCTCATAACGAACCTCCTTAAATTATTGAATAATGAATTAATTATCCTAGATTATTAAATAATCTATTTCTCTTTTATAATTTATGTACTCCTATATTGTTTAACAATATGTTTATTAGCGTTATAGATTGTACCTTAAATTCAGTTGAAATTCTCTCGGTGAATACAGAGTTGATGCTTGATTTTCGAAAATAGGTCCATTGATTACTCTACGGAATTTTCGATATGTCTCAACAGCATTATGAAAGATATTAATGCCGCTTAATGATATACTTAATCCTTCAATAGGTAATTGTTGTTTGAGAGTAAAATCCCATTTATAAATATTACGCGTAAATTGATCGTCCTCAGGTCTCGCACCAACTGAGGTGATTACATTTCCTTGCAAATTAAATGAAATACGTCCCGAGAAACCTTTATAGTCAACTCCAATAGCAATATTTAGTATGTCATTTCCCTGATTTAGTAGTCTGGCTGTACGTATCGTATCTGTAGTTACGTAGCGAAATCTAATTCTACCGGTTAAAGAGTCAACATAAGGTACAGCATTATTTCTAAGTTGCTGATAATCCATTTCGGACCAAACTCTTGTATAGTTTATATTCAGCACTAGTGCATTCAAAGGTGCAGGTAAATACCAGAAGTTTGTTTGCCAGTCAAATTCTAATCCTTTTATTTTAGCAGGATGTGGATTGTTTAAAAAAGTAGTTATTCGTTCTGATCCTGCCGGAGGTTTGATTTGTTGTGCCTGCCAGAATGCTGAATCAGGAAACGAGATATTATAATATGGTAGATTGGCAAAATAGATTGTAGTTTGGAAAAATACATCATTCAATTCTTTATAAAAACCACCTATTGTAAATAATCCAATTTCATTATTATAAAATGATAGATAAGCATCGTAGTTTTTTGATACCAGAGGTTTTAACTTTGGATTACCTGCAGTAGTACCGTTTCCCTCTGAAAAGAATGTATTTGGAAGAATTGCTCTGTAATCAGGTCGGGAAATGGTTTGTGAATAAGCAAGCCTAAGATCACACCAGTCTGTAAATTTATAGCGAAGTTGAGCATTCGGGAAAAAGTTATCATCATTCCGATCAACTGTATTCAAGGAGTCTGTTAATATTCCATTACCATCAACAGGATGCGTTACATAAAAATTTGTGGCTGTGTATTTCATATTATAATGTTCATATCTTCCACCGGCGATTAAGGAAAACTTGGAACCAATACTGAAAGTTCCCATCAGATAACCTGCGGAAAATATTTCAGCTCCGTCAAAATCGTCTCTTACAGTGCCCGCTTTGTGAATACCACCAGTTGGCCAGCCACTTCTTGCTTCGGAATAAAATTTAGATATTTTATCAATATCGAATGCATATTTGAAATCGTAAGTCTCATCGAGAAAATACTTGCCTCTATCATAATCTTTGTTTTGGACATCAGTAAAAAGGAGTGGACTGTCATTAGTAAGATATTTTCCCGGTATAAAGTTTCTGACGCCATTATAGAAATCATCATCCCCGGTTCTTTTATACCATTCATCCAAATCATTAACCCGTGTTGTGCGGGTAAATTTGCCACCAACTTTAAATATAGATGAAAAATCCTGTGAAAATGTAACCGGTAACGTAAAATCAAGCTTTGCATTATATATATGTTCTTTAAATGCCTGGGAACGGAGTACAGCCCAACCTCCAATATTAACACCCTTAAAGTAGTCTGGATTAATTTTAAATTTAAGTGGAGCATCATACAGAAGGGTAGGTCTTGCTGAAGAATAAGTAACAACACTGCTATCAGCTTTATAGCCAAAAGGAGCCGGATTATTTCCATTCTCAAAGAATGTTGCATCACCCGGATCACCGAACCTTATATCGGTACTTTTATCACTGTATGAATGAGATAAGGTCAATTCTCCTTTTAAATCGCCGAAATAATAATCAGTCTGCAGTGAGTTAATAAGTAATAATTTGTCATTTTTATCCCTGTTTAAGTAATAATTAATTTTATTACCGCCAAAATCAAATTGCATATTGTGGGTAGCCATATTATATATACCCTGGGATACGGTATTTTGCAGCAGAATACTACCTTTTGGAAGCTTATAATCCAGTATTAAACTTCCGCCCACTGTTGAAATAATATTTTCCTGATCGCTGAATGTAAAATTATCCATGCGGTAGGGAGCCTGACCATAGGGCATCCAGGATTCATATCCCGTATAGCCAGCTGAAATTCGATCATTACCGGCATTAGAGCGATCAGCGTTTCCCTGTAAGAAGACACCCAGCTTATCATCAATAAATCTGTCACTTGCGCTTGCCCAGAATCTGTAGTTGTCCCAAGTTCTATCCTGGTGATTTAAACTACCTTGAGAAAGTACATCAAAATGAAAACCAGTGGGGGCTTCACGCAATCTTAAATTAACAACACCTCCAATTGCATTTGCATCCATATCAGGAGTTAGAACTTTAACAACCTCGATGCCCGAAAGCATATTTGCGGAGATGAATCCTAAATTAGTAGCTCGGGTGTTTATATCAGTTGAAGGAAGCTGTATTCCATTCATCATAATAAGATTCTGTTTTGCCTGAATACCTCTTACAACTATCTGATCACCGTTCATTAAAGAAAGACCGGGTAGTCTGCTTAATACAGTAGCAGCATCATTATCAGGTAATTGCCGAATTTTTTCAGATGAAACAACATTTGTAATAGTATTAGATGTAAGTTGTTGGTTTATGGCTTCCCTTTGTCCTTGAGCTTGTGCAGTTATTTCAACCTCCTGACCTTCCAACACCTCGGGAGATATCGATATATTAATTTCAAGTGTTCTACCTCCCACAACTTCTATTGAAGTTTCTTTCGTTTTGTAACCAATATAGCGTACGATTAAGACATATGAACCGGCATCAACATTAGTTATAATAAATTTCCCATCCGTATTGGTAGCTGCTCCTAAACTCGTACCTTTTAAATATACATTGGCACCAAATAAACTTTCACCTGATGTAGAATCAGAAATAATCCCTTGGATTTTCCCGGTTCCACTTTGTGCAGATGTAAATGATGGAAGAAGTATTAGGAGAGAAATGATTAGAAGAAACCTAGTAACAACATTCATAGTGTTCCTCACTTTTTATTTTTTTACAAATGGATTATATACAACAAAATAAAAATAAATAAGCTCGTCGATTAATTATCGCTTTAGTATGCAATCTCCTTCAAGTATCTTAACGATGTAAATCGATAATTACACTTTTGAACCGTTTCAACTTAAGAAAGTAATTTCAAAAAGGCAAATTATTAATAAAGGATAAAAGATTTATCTGATCCAATAAAAATATTGATGTATCTGTTAATTCTGGAATCCCTGTTTTCAAATTTTTTCCACAAGAAAATTATAAGAAACACTCAATTGAGCTATAACAAATTTCATGTAGTACATAATTTTCGGAAGAACAGTACCGAAGGCCGGACTCGAACCGGCACGAGGTGTGAGCCCCACTGGATTTTGAGTCCAGCGCGTCTACCAATTTCGCCACTTCGGCAAAATAAATCTTAAAAAATGAACGACGTATTAAAATAATCTTTCCGTACAGACAAACTTACTTATAATGCTGCATTTATTTTTGAAATCAAATCCGTTCAGTAAAAAGTTCATCTTTGAAAGAAATATTTTCTGAAACTTTAATTAACAGAGAATAACCAGACAAAATTAAAGAACTTCTTATCATCGATCAATATCAACTGAATTAACTCCTTCTAATTAAAGTACTTATAAAGAAACAATCTGCACTTAATGTGTTTCATTCTTAATCATTCTTATTAATTCACAAAATAAGATCAGATCAAAGTTGTCGCATATTTTGATGTTAATTCAGGATAAACGAAACATTTGTCCAGAGGAAAATGTTTCTGGCATAAATTTTGGCTCTTCCAGTATTATTAACAAAAAATGTCGGTGACATTATGAAAAAAAACAGCTACAAAAACAAAATGAGTGATTCATTTTACGATGACACTTTTTCTTATCTGAATTTAGAATCATCAGATAGTGAAGCACTTTACAACGAGGAGATGGAAGTAAATAATATACTTGAAGATCATGAAATT
>JAJDNK010000208.1 GCA_022340715.1 bacterium BMS3Abin03
ATGCTGAAAACAATTTCAGAGTATCCCGGAAAAATTTCACAGCTTTTTGAACGGTATAAAATTAAAGATGGCACAAATGAGTTGATGAACCTTGCGCGTGCAGGTAATAAGTATTTTAATGATTCAGAACCGTGGGTAACTATTAAGAAGGATAAAAAGAAGTGTGCAACCACATTAAATATTTGTCTCCAGGCAATTTATACTCTGGCGGAATTATTTGAACCGGTAATTCCGTTTACAACAGAGAAGTTATTTAAAATGTTAGATACACAGTCAACTACCTGGAATAAATGTGGTGAAGAAAATTTATCAGCCGGACATAAACTGAATCAATCGGATATTCTGTTTCCAAAAATCGAGGACGAAATGATTGACCAACAAATATCGAAACTTGGTGGAGAAGAAACAAAATCTCCAAAATCCAGTCTTATTTCTTACGAAGACTTCCTGAAAACAGAACTGAAAGTAACAGAGATAATTGAAGCTGAAAAGATTGAAAAGAGTAAAAAATTATTAAAGCTAAAGGTAAAATTAGATGACGAAACAAGACAGGTAATTGCAGGAATTGCATTAAGTTATGACCCTGAAAATTTAGTCGGAAAAAAAGTTATTTTAGTTGCCAATCTTCAACCGGCAAAACTAATGGGGGAAGAATCCAATGGTATGATTTTAGCCGTTGAAAAAGATGACGGTAAATTGGAAGTTGTATCTGTTGATAGGACAGTTTCAAACGGAACCCGTGTAAGATAAACTTAATTTAACAAAGTATGAAAATTTCAGTTTTATTATTTATAGGGATAATATCTTTAAACTTTTATGCCCAATCAGGTAATAACAAAAATACAGATCAGTTAAATTCATTATTAAAACAGAGCAGCGATAAGACAGAATTATTAGTTTGGATTTTCTTTAATGATAAAGAAAATCCTGCTGTGTTTAAATTGGAAAATCCTGAAAAATTTGTAAGTGAAAAATCCCTAAAAAGAAGAAGCAAAGTTTTGCCGCACGATAAGTTAATAAGCAATAAAGATATACCCGTAAACATTAACTACATTAAAAAAGTTAAAAAATTAGGCTTCAGGTTAAAACAAAAATCGAGATGGTTTAATGGTATAAGCGGCTTTGCTACAAAACAAGAGATTGCACTGATTTCCGATCTTCCTTTTGTGAAAAAAATAGACGTAGTTGAGAAATTCAGAAAAGATTATGGTGCAGAAATAAAAGATGAATCAAATCTTCCCAAAAAAACTATTAGCCCGCAGCCTGAAGGAATTCATAATCTGAATTATGGTAATTCATTCACACAATTAGATCAGATTAATATACCTTCTGTACAAGATTTGGGTTATAACGGGCAGGGAGTTACAGTTTGTGTCATGGATGCCGGCTTTGATAACCTTTCTCATGAAGCATTCGATTCAATTAACATCATAGCGGAATGGAATTTTGTCGACAACAGTTCAGATGTAAGCGGGCATTATCATGGAACGAACACGCTTTCCATAATCGGAGGATTTAAAGAGGGTGAATTAATTGGACCTGCTTTCGGTTCAAATTATATCTTAGCAGTAACCGAAGATGTGAGCAGCGAAACACCGGTTGAGGAAGATAACTGGATAGCTGCAATGGAATGGGCTGATAGTATCGGTGTTGATGTAACATCAACTTCATTGGGTTATCTTGCTTTCAACGCTCCATATTCAAGCTATACCTGGGAAGATATGGACGGTAAAACAGCACGAATAACAATTGCTGCCGATCATGCAGCCAGTTTGGGAATAATCGTTGTAAATTCTGCAGGTAATAATGGATTCAATTCCGACCACAATACTCTTGATGCTCCCGCAGATGGAGACAGTGTTTTTACAATTGGTGCGGTAACCAGCAGCGGGATAAGATCGGGTTTTAGCAGTGTCGGGCCAACTGTAGATGGCAGAATAAAACCAGACTTGATGGCAATGGGCTCCTCAGTTTATGCCGCCGGCACATCATCTTTAACAAGCTATGGTACAGTTTCCGGAACTTCATATGCCTGTCCATTAGCTGCCGGATGTGCGGCTCTGCTTCTTTCATATCAACCTTCATTAATTCCGATGGAGATTCTTAATCTTTTCAGGCAAACAGCTTCACAAAGCAATAATCCTGATAGACTTATGGGTTGGGGAATAATTGATACTTATGCGGCATTTCAACTTGCTCCCGTTGTATCGGTTGAATTAACTTCATTTAAAGGTAATTATTATGATGGAAGTGTGCAGTTGGAATGGTTTACCTCAAAGGAAACAAATAATTATGGTTTCGAAATTCAGAAAAGATACGATAATACAGAATTTGAAAAAATCGGTTTTGTGCAGGGCTCTAACAATACTACAGAAGGAAATGATTATTCATTTACGGATACGGACTTGCTGTCTTATCGTATCTATTACCGGCTGAAACAAATAGATTTTAACGGCAAATTTAAATATTCAGATGTTGTAATGGTCGAAGATCCGGCGTTGAATGAATTTCAGTTATACAGGAATTATCCTAATCCGTTTAATCCATCTACTACAATTAGTTATTCATTACCACGGCAAGCAAGGATTAAAATTGCACTTTATAATATTCTGGGCAATCTGGTTGAAATCCTGTTTGATGGCGAACAGACTGCTGGAATTCATCAATTAATATTAAATGCTAAAGACTTGTCGAGCGGAGTTTATTTTGTTTCGATGGTAGCCGATCATTTCAATAAATCTATTAAAATTTCATTGCTAAAATGATTTCTGGCGGTCTCTTAATACCGTAAAACCAAATGGGTTGGATATTACTTACCTTGATTTTCACTTCACCTATAGGTAAACTTCACAGCTAATTTCAGAAATTTTTTGTTAAGGAGACATACTCATCATGAGACGTTCATTTCGGTTCACAATGATTTTACTTCTATTTTTCCCTTTGTTTGTTCTACAAGGCAATGCACAAACCGTCATAGGTGAATTTGGTAATTATAAAATAACATTGAATGATTTCGAAAATGCTTATGCAAGGAATGTTGGTGGTTGGGAAGAAGCAAAAAAAGATAGTTTTAACCAGTATAAAGATTTTATGGAACTTTATATGAGATACCGTATGAAGCTTCGTAATGCACAGGTCAGATCATATGATACAGATCCTGAATTAATAAATGAGTTAAAAAATTACAGGCAGCAGGTTGGTAAAACATATATTGTTGAAAAGACGATTATAGAACCAGGGATAAAAAAATTATATGACAGAAGAAAAGAAGAACTGAGGGTAAGTCATATAATGTTCAGACCTGGAAAGGATGGTGATCAGGCTTCACTTGATCTGGCAAATGCTGTTTTAGATAGTATAAAAAACGGCGCAAGCTTTGAAGAAATGGCAAAAAAGTATTCCCAGGATACTTTTTCTGGTCCCAGTGGAGGTGATATTTTTTACGTTACTGCAGGAATTCTTCCAGTCGAATTTGAAGATGCAATGTATTCACTTCAGCCGGGTGAAGTTTATTCAAAACCAGTTAAAACGAATTACGGTTATCATCTTATAAAAGTAACAGAGAGACATCCAAGAACACCCAAGATAAGAGCGAGTCATATCTTAATTAGTTATTATGATGATAATAAACAGTTGGATTCGGCCGGTGCAAAACTGCTCGCTGATTCTATTTTAGCACAGCTTAAGAACGGAGTTTCTTTTGAAGAACTTGCAGAAAAATATTCAGACGATAAAGGATCGGCAAGCAAAGGTGGAGATCTTGGATATTTTGAAAGACGTCAGATGGTTAAACCATTTGATGAAGCTGCATTTAATCTGAAAGTAGGTGAAATTTCAGATTTGGTACAAACTAATTATGGGTATCATATCATCAAGGTAACCGACCGGCAGGCATATCCTGATTTTGAAAGCAGTAAGGCAGATTTAAAGAAAATGTATCAGAAACAGCGTTTCGATGCTGATTATGCAAACTATATTGATTCTTTAAAAAGCAGGTACAATTATAATTTAAACCAGGAAACAGTTAATCTCATTGTCGCACTTTCAGATTCATCAAAATTTGGAACTGCTTATCCCAAACCGGATGTAATTGCAGGTAAGGTACTATTCAGTTGTGGGGGAACAGAAGTTAGCGCACCTGAATTCATCGATACTGTAAATCAAATAACCGAGTTCATTGGCAAGCCAATGTATAATAAAGATGAGGTGATGAAAGCTGTTAATAAGCTGTCGGAAGAAAAGCTGATCGAACTTGCAGTTAATGATCTTGACAGAACGGATCCTGATTTTGCTGCTTTGATGAAAGAATATAGAAATGGTGTTTATATTTTTAAACTTCAGGAAGATGAGGTCTGGAATAAACTTAAGATAGATAGTACGGATATTTACAATTATTGGTCGCAGCACAAAGAAGATTATAAAATGCCTGAAAAAATTTCGTTCGGCGAGATTTTTTCGACAAAAGATTCTTTGATTCAATTATATTATAAAGATTTACAGGAAGGTGCTGCATTCGATAGTCTCGCTGGACTATATACTGAAAGAATCGGTAAAAAAGGTGTTAAAGGTCTTTATGAACTTCAGGATGTGGATTTATCAGACCTTACCAGAGAGGCAAATAAAATTGAAAATCCTGGCGATTATACCAGGCCGATTCATACTTCGGCAGGTTACTCTATCTTAAAACTATATGAAAGACAACCTGCAAGATCAAAAACGTTTGAGGAAGCGAGAGCAGAAGTTGCTGGTGATGTACAGAGTAACGAAAGCAGACGTCTGGAAGAAGAATACATTAATATATTAAATAATATTTATCATCCGGTCATCTATTATGATGAACTTCATAAGGCATTTACAGAAAAACAAAATTAAATTATTTGTTGTTCTTCTTTCCGTATCTCTATTAGCAGGCTGTGAACAGGAACAGCAAAAGACTAAATACGTTGCAAGAGTAAATGATTCTTATCTAACAGAGGAAGAATTAGCCGCAATGATAGATACGGGTACTACAAATTATACTTACAGAAATGAAGCTATAAGGAACTGGATAAACAGGGAATTGCTTTATCAGCAGGCTGCTAAGGAAGGCGTATTAGAAGAAGATGATTATAAGAATATCATCGATAATTCTGCGAAAGAACTTGCCGGGGCTCTTCTTTTAGATCAGTATAGCCAGACAAAAACGATCAATGTAGAACAAAGAGACCTGATGAGATATTATGATAAAAATCATGAAATTTTCACGTGTACGGATAACTCTTACTTGCTTAACATTATTCATTTTAATAATGAAGACCGGGCTATAGAATTCAGATCTCTTTTGCTTGAAAGTGATTGGCAAAAAACATTGAATGTTTTTCATAACGATTCAACAATCATCAGTTATAGCAGTAATTCCTTGGTGAAAGAGGAAAATATCTATCCCATCGAATTGTTAAGAGTAGTGAAAAGACTTTACCCGCATGAAATTAGTATTGTAATTAGAGAACGTCCCGGTTATTATACAGTAGCCCAGGTTTTAGGAAAATATCCCGGGGGATCTCTTCTCCCGTTTAGTGTTATAAAATCCGATGTGAGGAAAAGATATCTTGTGGAAAAAAGAAAGACTTTAATAGAAAATTATATAAAAGAACTATATTCAGATAATGAAATTGAAGTAAAAAATCAGAATTAAAATGAAATTAAAAATTGCCCTTTTATGGTTGGTATTTTTATCCGTTGCAATTCCACAGGAAGTGCTAGATAAGATAGTTGCCGTTGTAGATAATGAAATAATCCTGCAGAGCGAACTGGATTTTCAAACGAACATTTATGCAAGGCAGCGCGGTATTGATCCAAACAAACCCGGATTAAAAAAACAGATACTCAATTCAATGATTGAAGACAAACTTGTTTATGCGCAGTCGGAATTGGATTCAACCGAGGTTACTGAAGATGAGATATCCCAAAGAATCGATTACCAGATACAGGTTTTCCAGCAGCAATACGGATCGATTCAAAAGATTGAAGAATTGTACGGTATGAGCATAGAAAAAATAAAACGTGAACTGAGAGACGATGTCAGAAAAAATTTAATGATCCAGAAGTTACAGCAAACAAAATTTGGTGATGTTGAGGCGACACGAAGAGAAGTTGAAGAATTCTTCAATAATTTTAAGGACAGTATTGGTGTTATACCTGAAAAACTTACAATTTATCATATCTTCAAAAATCCCAAAGCAAATAGCCAGGTAAAAAAGAAGGCAAGAGAGCTTGCAGAAGCTTTACTAGATTCCCTTAAAGCAGGAGCAGATTTTGCTACACTTGCAAAAAAATATTCAGATGATCCCGGTAGCGCATCTCAGGGTGGCGATCTTGGTTTTGTTAAACGTGGTATGTTTTATCCAGAATTTGAAGCGGCGGCTTTCTCTTTAAATGTAAATGAAATATCAGGTGTTGTTGAATCACCGGTTGGATTTCATATTATTCAATTGCTCGAAAGAAGAGGTGAATCTATTCACACACGTCATATTTTGATTAAAATTGAGCCTGATGAAAATGCCGATCTTGAAGCAATTCAATTTCTCACAGATTTAAGAGACAGCGTGGTGAACGGAGATGCAACATTTCAGGATTTAGCTAAAAGATACAGTGATGATAAAGAAACTGCTCCTTTTGGCGGAAGTCTAGGAACATTTTATTTAAACCAGCTTGATAAAAATCTGCTTGATATAGTTTCAAAACTTAAAGAAGGTGAAATTAGTTTTCCCAAAAGATTAGAGTATGCACCCGGAACTTACGGATATCATATTGTCTATTTAGAGAAAAGAATTCCGCAGCATCCTGCAAGCCTGGAAGAAGATTACGCACAGTTAAAACAGCTTGCAAGTGAATATAAAAAGCAGAAGAAATATGAAGAATGGATGAAAGATTTGAAGAAAAAAATTTACTGGGAGATAAGACTTTAAAATCCATTATTTTACCATGATTATAATTCCCTGCAATTTTTAATTAAGAAAAAAATATTTTGAAAGATAAACCAGAATCAATCCAGGACGTTGAGCTTGTAGAGAAGCTCCACTCTAAAATAAAAAACGTTAAATCCGAAATTGCTAAAAGAATTGTCGGGCAGGATGAAATTATTGATCAACTGCTCATTTCACTTTTTGCGAGGGGACATTGTTTGTTGGTTGGTGTACCCGGTCTTGCAAAAACTCTACTCATTAAAACTGTTGCTGAAGTAATGGATCTTAAATTCAGCCGTATACAATTCACACCCGATTTAATGCCCAGTGATATAACAGGTACGGAAATACTTGAAGAAGATCAAGCAACAAAGAAAAGGGAATTTAAGTTTATTGCCGGACCTATTTTTGCAAATATTGTTCTTGCTGATGAAATAAACAGAACACCACCAAAAACACAGGCCGCGCTTCTTGAGGCGATGCAGGAACACAAGGTAACCGCTGCCGGAGTAACTTACCAGCTTCCGGAGCCGTTCTTTGTACTTGCAACTCAAAATCCAATAGAGCAGGAAGGAACTTATCCTTTACCGGAAGCACAGTTAGACAGGTTTATGTTCAACTTATGGCTTGAGTATCCTTCGTTTGAAGATGAAATAAAAGTTGTTCAAACAACCACAAGTCAGTATGATGCTAAGATTGACAAAATATTAAATGCAGAAGAAATTATTGAATTTCAGAATCTAGTACGAAAAGTTCCGGTTGCGGAAAATGTTATTGATTTCGCTGTTAAAGTTGCAAATAAGACTCGTCCTACAAATGGAAACTCACCACAGTTTATAAAAGACTGGATAACATGGGGTGCGGGACCAAGAGCCTCACAATTTTTAACACTTGCCGCTAAAACACGTGCAATTATGCAAGGCAGATACACACCGAATATAGACGATGTAAAAATTGCTATGTGCCCCGTTCTTCGTCACCGGATAATCACAAACTTCAGTGCTGAAGCTGATGGAATAAAATCTCTTGATGTAATTGAGAGGTTGAGCAAGGAAGTTTGAAAGTCTTCTATTATGGAATAAATAAAAAGATTTGAATTTATATGTAAAAGCCTCAGAGATTTTCTGAGGCTTTTTTGTAGAGTAAAATCAACTAAGCCTTCTTTAGCTTATCAAATCCCAAAACATATAATGCAAGCAACAGAATCACGCCAAGTTGAAAATATAGTGGTGTTGATATTAAGCCTGTTCCAAGAAGAGCTGTAGATATCAGGACGTACTTAAATGTGTAGTATACAACTTTACTTCCAATAATACTTAATGATATATTCACAAAGCGGTTCTTAATTACTGATGACAACCAGAAAAAGAAAATTACATTAAGAAGCAATTCTAAAGTTATCAATCCTGTTTTTATTAAAGATGGATGTGCTGAAACCGCAAATGAAAAAGCCGGAAGCGTTAACGCTAAAATAACCGCATTGCTTTTTGACGTGTGGATCAATGCGAGAATTAAAAGAATTCGCATAGGTTCAAAATAGTAGATTGGCAATGCTGTTAAATGCGAAAGTACGGGCACAAAGTAGATAAACAAAACTGCAAGAATATCGAACAAAATTGTTTTTGTTCTCGAGCCGGTTAAAGAAGGATTAATTACATGTTCCATAATTTCCTCTAAGAAAAATTTCTATAAAATAAAAATAAGCTAAAAATGAAGGACATTCAATTCTGTTTCTCATCCAAAAGAATACAATTCTCTAAACTCGTGCAATTTTGTAATTCTTAAGAGCGAAGTAAATTTCTTTTGCTGTAGTTTTAATAACAGTTGCAACAGGAACGGCTAAAAGCATTCCCACAATACCGAATAATTGGCTTCCTGCAATGATTAATAAAATTATTATTATAGGGTGAATGTCCACACTTTTTCCAAAAACGTACGGTTGAAAAAATCCGTTATCTATTGTGTAAACCCCAAGCACAACAAATATAATTAGTGGAATCTGTGAAAAGTTACCAGCCATTATTGCGATTATTATTGCCGGTATGCCACCTATAATAGGACCAAAGTAAGGTATCAGATGACCTAATCCTGCAATTACACCAAGAGGCAAAGCGTTAGGAGTTCCTATTAAATAAAAACCTAAACCGATTAAAGTTCCAACAAAAGTTGCATCAAAAATCCATGCTCTGACAAACAGACCAAGCTTTACACTGACTTTTTTAATAATCCAATATGACATTTCGAAATAAACGTTGGGTACAATTTGTAAAACTCCCTGTACAATACGTTTACTGTCTTTAATAAGAAAGAAAGTAATAAAGGGAACAATTACAAGGAATGCAACTACAGATACTATACTGGTTAGTACAAGTGAAATGCTCTCAAAAGAGTTTACCAATTGTGTTGAGAAAAACTGTTCCACTTTGGTCGTTAAATTGCTGAAATCACCAAAGGGCAGATTACGTGTTAACCAATCCTGAATAATCGAAAGTTGTTCTGTTAAAGAAAATTGCTGGAGTTTGGTTATGAGTTGATTCATCTGAAGTGAGAATTTGGGGATAACTACAGACAATCCGAGGTAAATTAAAATTGCCATCACCCCGAAAACCGAGAGTGTAGCTGATAATCTATTAAAACCTCTTTGTTCAAGCATAAAAACGAACGGCGCAAAAATAAAAGCGAGCAGAACAGACAAAGCAAGAATTATAAACAGGTCGATTAGCTGGACAAAAATATAAATTACTAGAAATGTGATAGATGTCCAGAGAAGTATTCTTAGTATTTTTTTATATGTTGTATCGAGCATTTATTCAGATCAATTAGATTATTATTTAACTGCTTCTATTCTTTTAATACCGGGAACTTTTTTCATTAGTGATCGTTCAATGCCTGCCCTGAGTGTCATAATCGAAAGTGGGCATTTCTCACACTCCCCCTGTAGCCGGACCTTTACAATTCCATCTTCCGTAACTTCAACAAGTTCTACATCTCCGTTATCTGCCTGCAGGAATGGTCTCATAGAATCAAGCGCTTTCAAAATATCTTTTTCCACGAGCATAACAATAAATGACCAGTTTAAAAATATAACTCTTTATCAATCAAATATCGGTTTAATCTACAGATTAATCAATCATCGCCGAGTGATATTTCAACTTTACCCTTCGAGGAAGAATTCCTGATATTTACCTGTTCATTAAGGCTCTCAGCAATTTTCATAATAATCCCAGCTTCTTTTGAACCTTCTAGATCATAAACGATCGGAATCCCTTTATCTCCGCCTTCTCTTATTCTTGGATCAATTGGAATTCCACCTAAGAAAGGAGTAGTAAGTTCTTTTGATAATTTTTCCCCGCCACCTGATCCGAAAATGTCATATCTTTTTCCCGTATCAGGGGCAATGAAGTAACTCATATTTTCAACCAAACCGAGTACAGGAACATTTACACGGTTAAACATTTTTAATGCTTTTCTTGCATCAATTAACGAAACTTCCTGGGGTGTTGTCACAATTACAGAACCGGTTAGTGGAATTGTTTGTACAAGAGTAAGCTGGATATCACCGGTTCCCGGAGGCATATCAAAAACGAGATAGTCGAGCTCTCCCCAGTGAACATCAGACATAAATTGTTTTATCGCACCACTTGCCATAGGTCCACGCCATATAACAGGATTATTATCATCAATTAGAAAGCCTATAGAAATTAATTTTAATCCGTAACTTTCAACAGGTTCTAGTTTTACTCCGGATTCAGTCTGAATCGTTCTGGGTTTTTTATCTACTCCAAGCATCAATGGGATACTGGGCCCGTAAATGTCTGCATCGATCAAACCAACTTTTGCTCCGTTTTTTGCAAGTGCAACTGCAAGATTAACTGCAACAGTACTTTTACCTACTCCACCTTTTCCGCTGGCAACTGCAATAGTATTTTTAACGCCGGGTAGCAATACATCTTTCTTAGGATCTTTAGCATTTGTTACCGTTGGTATAGAGGTCTGGATATTAAGATGAATTTCTTTAAGTGATGTATGTTCCTTCTTTATAGAATCAACAATTTGTTCATAAGTTTTTTTATTTATGGTTTCAACTTTTGAAGGAATGGAAATTTCCAGTGTGAGAACATCATTTTCTAATTTAAAAACTTTTATAGAGTTAAGTCCGAGATGATCAGTATCAAGATCGGGGTTTTGTACATTTTTAATAGTATTAAGGATTGAATTTTTTGTTATCTCACTCATTGAGATATTTACTCTCCTTTCTTTTTTAGGGATAAAATAGTTACGGCTTTTTGCAGATATAAACCAAAATAGTGGAATGAAAATTTAAGAATGTTCGATTGCCTCGCCTCCGGCTTTTATCGAGTGTTTCATCATCCATTCCTGACTATTTATTTTTTTCGCGCCATCAACATTATCATGGATTTTGTATGTCATATCCGGTAGCAGTATTCTTGATTTAATATTATCTTTAAGTGATATCTTAAGTATTGAACGCATAATTTCTGTTTTCAGCTTTGAATCTTCAATTGGGAATGTAATTTCAACTCTTCTGTCAAGGTTTCTCTGCATCATATCTGCACTGCTTAAATAGATTTCCTCTTTCCCTTTATTATAGAAATAGAAAACTCTGCTATGCTCAAGATATCTTCCCACAATGCTGGTCACTTTGATGTTTTCACTAAGTCCGGGTATACCCGGAACAAGACAGCAAATTCCACGAACGATCAGATCTATTTTTACTCCGGAATTGGAAGCTTCATACAAAGCGCTTATTACTGCAGGATCAACAAGAGAATTAAGTTTCCAGATTATAAGTCCGTCACAGCCAGATTTAACATTTTCAATTTCTCTCATTACTTTTTCAATCATCTTCTCTCTCATATTGATCGGCGCTACGATAAGTTTCCTGTAGTCTTTTTGTTTTGAGTAACCGGTCAGATAGTTAAAAATATCAGATGTATCTGTACATATATCTTCATCACAGGTAAAAAATCCGAGATCGGTATAAATTTTTGCTGTAACTGCATTATAATTTCCTGTTGAAAGATGAACGTATCTTTTTACTCCGTCAAATTCCTTCCTGACGACAAGTGTCATCTTTGCATGTGTTTTCAATCCTACTAATCCATAAACAACATGTGCCCCGACTTTTTCAAGTTTCCGGGCCCAGAATATATTATTTTCTTCGTCGAATCTTGCTTTAAGCTCTACAAGAACTGCAACCTGTTTTCCTCTCTCAGCAGCTTCGATGAGAGACTTAACAATCGGTGAATCAGTACCAACACGATAGAGAGTTTGTTTAATTGCTAGTACATCCGGGTCCCGTGTTGCTTGTTTTATAAAATCGATTACAGGTGTAAATGAATGATAAGGATGATGAAGTAAAATGTCTCTTTGCTTGATAATTGTAAAAATATCCTCATCTTCATCAAATAGTTTTGGAGTTACAGGATAGTAAGGTCTCGCCTTAAGTTCATGTAACGGAACACTGTATAAAGTCATTACATCACTGAGACCGATATGTCCCTCGACTACATGTACATCTTCTCTTGTTATTCTTAGATTTTCCATAAGAGTTTCAAGCATAAAACCGGGCATACGATCTGTAATCTCTAATCTAACTACAGAACCAAATCTTCTTTGCCTGATATTTTCCTCAATTACACTCAAAAGGTCATCAGCTTCATCTTCCTGTAGTTCAATATCCGTATCTCTGGTAATCCTGAAACGATGTGCTTCTATAACTTCCATTCCCGGGAAAAGACTTGCGAGGTTTGCAGAGATCAAATCGCTTAGCCAGATGAATTTAGCGTGGAAATTTCCGTTAACTCCTATTTTTTTACCAGGTTGTAAAATCTCATCTACCTGTAAAAGCCGTGGAAGTATATTCGGAACTTTTACTCTCGCAAAATGATTTTCACCGTTAGGTTTTTTTACGAGAATTGCCAGGTTTAAACTCAAGTTCGATATGTATGGAAATGGTCTTCCCGGATCAAAAGCTAATGGTGTAAGTACGGGATAAATTTCCTTATTGTAATATTGACTAAGTTTTTTCTGTTCTTCTTCCGTAAATTCCGAAAATTTTAATAGTTCAATTCCATGTTTTTTTAATCCAGGAATTATTTCATTCAACCAGAATTCGTTTAATCTTTGGATCATCGGTTTCAGAGCTTTTTCAATAATTCTTACCTGTTCAATCGGAGTTAGACCATCAATCGAAGGTTCATGTATACTTGCAATTATCTGCTCCTTTAATCCCGACATCCTGATCATATAAAACTCATCTAAGTTTGATGAAAAGATGGAAACAAACTTTACTTTTTCCAGTAAAGGTTGGTCGGGATTTAATGCCTCTTCGAGCACACGCCGGTTGAATTCAACCCAGCTTAAATCACGATTGAAGAAGTTTTTCGGATCTTTATATTTTTTTATTAGCTCTTTAATAGTCATTACGTCATAGAATCAAATGGACTGCAAATATAGTATTTTTCAAACTGATAATCTGTGAAAAAGGATATAAATGTAAGAATTATGCCAGTTTTCTTTGTTTAACAGCAGAAATAATTTATAAGGTAGAATGAATAATTTTGTCAGGATTTCCAGAATGCAGGTGTAAAAATTAGTAATACTGTAAAAAGTTCCAGTCTTCCCATTAACATAAAGAAAGAGAGAATCCACTTTGCTACATCCGGCAGATGTGCAAAATTGTTTACCGGACCAACCGTGCCTATTCCCGGGCCAACGTTTCCAAGACAGGTCGCTACAGCTCCAGCCGCAGTTATAAAATCAAGTCCGAAAATAGAAAGAATTATAGAACCGAATACGGCTATTCCAATGTAGAAAATGAAAAATGCCTGAACATTGGATATGATATCCATACCAACTGCTTTTCCATTGAATCTCACCGGGATTACAGCTCTTGGATGAAGCAATCTTTTTAATTCAAGTAATCCATTTTTTGTAAGAAGATAATGACGCGCAAATTTAATTCCGCCGCCTGTTGAACCGGCACATCCACCTATAAAAAGTAAGGTGAAGAAAAACATGCGTGAGAACGGTGCCCAGTTTTCATAATCAGATGAGACGTATCCGGTTGTTGTAACGAGAGAGGTTACATGAAATAGTGTTTGACGAAACGCTTCCTCCAGGTGAAAATCGATGTGAGGCAGATGAACTGCTGTGACGATGAGAGTCACAATTGTTATAAAAAGAATGTAAGACTTAAACTCTGTATTCTTTTTGAAGAAATTGAATTTACCATGAAACATCTGATAATGTAATGTGAAATTCATTCCGGCAAAAAGCATAAATATTATAAAGACATATTGAATAAACGGAGAACTGAAATAACCGGTGCTTGCATTTTTTGTTGAAAAACCTCCCGTAGCCATTGTTGTAAAAGAATGATTTATAGCGTCGAATAAATTCATTCCGCCGATTAGGAGCAGAATCATTTCGGAAAAGGTTAATAAAATATAAATGCCCCAAAGACGTTTGGCTGTTTCTCTCACACGCGGGTGAATTTTGTCTTTAGTTATACCCGGTACCTCAGCAGTAAATAACTGCATTCCACCAATACCCAGGATAGGAAGAATTGCAAGTGAAAGTACAATAATTCCCATGCCACCAAGCCACTGGGTTAAGCTTCGCCAGAAAAGCAAACCGGCAGGAATAACTTCGATATTTTGAATTATAGTAGCTCCGGTAGTTGTAAAGCCGGACATTGTTTCAAAAAATGCATCGGTATAATTTGTTGTAGTTCCGTAAATCATAAACGGTAACGCACCAAATAATGCCATTACTAACCAGCCGAAAGTTACAATAAGGAAACCTTCTCTTTTTCCGAATTCATTGTTTTCTGTTTTACGGGTAATTAACCATAAAATAAAACCTGTTGCAGATGTAATTAACGCAGAAATTAGTAATGCCGGTATATCGTCTGTGTGATAATAAAATGAGAATGATATTCCCGCTGTCATAAACAAGCCCGTAAGTATAAGTAAAAATCCGATGAGCTTGAATATTATTTTGAAATTCATTTAATAATCTGTATTAGGATTTAAATAATTTTTCTAGCTTTTTTATTCCTGCAGGTAAAGAAAAGATAACGACTTTATCGTTAGGAAGAATTTGTGAATCACCGACAACAATAAAACTTTCCTCTCCACGAACTATACCACCGATTATCGCTTCTTTTGGAAAATCCAGATCTTTTACTTTTTTCTTAAGTACAGGTGAATTTGGATGTGCTTCATACTCAAACAACTGGGCATCAATTCCTTCTAATGACGATTGAGCTAAAACTTCGCCTCTCCGTATATACTGAAGAATATTTGTTGCGGCATTTAACTTTTTATTGATAAGAGAATCCAGTCCAATAGTTTGAGTGAGCGGCACATAATCGGTTTTATCCACCAAAGCAATTGCTTTCTTAACACCAAGATGCTTTGCCATCAAACAGGAGATAATATTTGTTTCAGCATCTTCGGTAACGGCAACAAATGCGTCCACATCAATTATCCCTTCCTGTGCAAGAAGATCTATATCCCGTCCATCGCCATGAATTACTAATGTTCTCGGTAATTCATCCGCGAGGGTAAAAGTTTTATCTTCATCCGATTCAATTAATTTTACAGTCATTTCTTCCGGCAGCAACTTCGCAACCCCTCTGCCGATTTTACTCCCACCCAGAATCATGATATTATTGAAATTGATATTCTCTTTGCCAGCAAGCTTCAGGATCATTTCAATTCCTTCTGGTTTTGTAATTACAAAAACCTGATCATTTGGTAAAAATTTATCTTTACCCATTGGAATTATTGTTCTGAAATTCCTGTAAATAGCAACAATCCTGAAATCGATATTTGGATATTCCTTGGCAACTTCATTTAATGTTTTATGAATTATCGGTGCATTTTTATCTAACCTTATACCCATTACAGAAAGTTTTCCACCTTCAAATTCCAGCAAATCTGTTGCTGCCGTTCTTTTTATCAGGTTAACGGTTTCCTGCACAACCAATGCTTCAGGATAAATCATAAAATCTATACCTACCTCATTGAAAATGATTTTCACTTCATTTGATAAATATTCTTCGTTAGAAATTCTTGCAATCGTTTTTTTGGCTCCCATTTTTTTTGCTAGAATAGAACTGGCAATATTCATTTCTTCGGACGAAGTAACCGCAATGAAAAGATCAGTTTTGTCCGTATTAATTTGTTTTAAAATGCTTAAAGATGTTGCTGAGCCGTTAATGGATAAAATATCCGTCATTGAATCGGTATGGGCAAGACGCTGCTGGTTAATATCGATAGCGATTATATCGTGAGATTCATTCGATAATTCTTTTGCAAGGTGATATCCCACGTCACCCATTCCGGCAATTATTATTCTCATTTTATTGAAACTTCCTCCTCAATCTCGGATATTTGATCAGTAAATTTTATCGATTATTCATCCAAATGCAATTTAATCTGAAAATGAATTTCGAATTATCAGCAATAACGAGTTAACAAAGATAAATTTTGTCAAAAAAAGAAAATCAAATAAATGTCAGCTGTGTGATCATTACTTTAAATGAAGCAGAAAATCTTGCGGATTGTCTTGAATCTGTTAAATGGTGTAATGAGATAATTCTTTTGGATTCAGGAAGTAAAGATAAAACAATTGAAATTGCAGAAAGATTTGGAGCCAAGATTTTTAAAAAAGAATTAACCGGTTTTGGTGATCAAAAAAGATATGCTGTTTCGCTTGCCTCAAACGATTGGGTTCTCAGCATTGATGCAGACGAAATAGCATCTAAAAAATTGAATAAGAGTATTATTAAAATATTTCAAGAATCAGAAAACCTGCCAGCCGGATTTCAAATTAAGCGAAGATTGTGTTTTCTCGGGAGAGAATTTGGATACGGGAGAGAGAGCGATGAATTTTTATTGAGACTATTTAACAAAAAATTTGGGAACTTCAATTCAGCAAAAGTTCATGAAAGTGTTGAATTAAAAGGAGAAACGGAAAAACTACAGGGGATTCTTATCCACAATAGCTATAAAACTCTTCATCAATATTTTCAAAAGTTTAACGATTACACAACCCGTGCTGCAAATGAATTATTTGAAAAAGGAAAGAAGGGGAGAGTAGTACTAACTTATTTTCTTTTCCCGTTCTATTTTATAAAGAATTATATATTGAACGGGAATTTTTTAAACGGTAAAGAAGGAATAATCTGGGCTTTCTTTTCTTCATGTTATCCGATTGTAAAATATTCCAAGCTGTGGAAGCTGAACAGGGATAAAAATAGATCAAATCAGGGATAAATCTTTTTTATAATTTCTGTTTATAAGAATTAAGCATAGTTTTTAATCTTTACATTTTTATTCAGCCGTTTTTCTAATTCGTAGAGGATTCTATCTGCTTTGTAAAATGGAATATTCTTTTGTTTACATATCTTTTTCATCTTTGTAAGATAGTTAAGATATAACTCAATTTGTTTATCAATATTACGCGGCAATTTCAATTTATCTTTGTTTATTAACCTGTATGCACGTTGGTCAATAATTTGATATATGTGAGAATTTTTGAATCTTAAAATTGTGGAAGCCATCGGCAGTCTTATTCCTTTAGTTCCTAATAATTTCACAAGTAATTGTCGTGTCAATCTAATTTTCATTTTCCTGTCGTCCTTTTTAATTCGGTTTAAAAGCGTTATCGTTTCGTCATCAACCTCAACATAGCGATTTACTTTCCACAATACTATTTCATTAATTATCGACTGGTTGAAATTTTCTGAAAGAGCATCCAGTTTTTTAGTTAGTAGCTGTTGGTAATTGTACTCGTACTCAATAGGGATAATATTATTATTGAGTATTGTTTTATGTTTCAATTTGTAATTTTCAACACTATTTAACTACTGGAGTTTGATCTACAGCATAAAGTTTCTGGAATTCTTTTCCCTTCCTTTGTTTCCAGCTTCCTTTGTGGTAAGCGTAACCTGCAATTAATGGCAAAGCAATCGTAGCTTCAGAATAAACCATTTGTTCAAATGTGGTTTCAACTTTTCCCCAGCTGCTTGCCTCTTTTAATGTTGAACCGGAAAGTGCACCGTCTCTTTCATCCGCAACTGTAATCTGAATTGCATATTTGTGCATCGGGGCATCCTCCTGAAGAATATCTGCAGCAACAACGATATCCTGTGTAAAGTTTTTCGGTACTCCACCACCGATCATAAATATCCCTGTTTCCTTAGAGGCAAGTTTAATCTTAGTCAGCTCAAGAAAGTCTTTTGCCGAATCTACAGAAACGTGATTTTCAGGATTTTCAGTTTGATGAACAATAAATCCGAATCCCGCAGAGCAATCTGAAAAGGCAGGAACGAAAACCGGAACATTCTTTTTGTAAGCGGCATAGATAACTGAATCTTCAACTTTGGGTCCACCATTGTTATCAAGATATTTTCCAAACTCGTAAAGAAATTCTCTTGAAGAATAAGGATTAGGTTCCATGCTATCGAAAATTTTTCCGCAAGTTTCATCGCAGACTCTTAATTCATCCTCATCGATGTAAGTATCGTAAATTCTATCGATGTGCAAATAACGAAGCTCATTATCATCGACAAATGGTGTGCCCTTGTAATGTTTAAAACCAAGCGCTTCAAAAAAGTCCTGGTCTACCATAATTGCACCCGTGGAAACAATGGCATCTACCATGTTATTCATAACCATATCGTAAACAACACGTTTTAATCCTGCACTGAACAAGCTGCCTGCAAGGGTTAAAATTATGGAACAATCCTTATCTGAAATCATTCTATCATAAATCTGCGCAGCTCGGTTTAAATCGCGAGCGGAGAAAGCCATTTTATCCATCGCATCGACTAATTGGACAACGTTATGCTTTTTAATATCAATGTGTTCAATGACTTCTTTCAGGTAATCTTTTTTTGTAGCCATCTTATCCTCGATGATTATAAATTAATATTTCTTTGAACGGCTAAAAGTAAAATAATTATTAGAAAAAAACTTTTGCTACACGCAAGATTCCCTGCTTCCAGGGTACCCTGTGCGAAACACCCGACTTATCCTTAAATTCATCGAAATGCTCGACATACCATTTGTAATTTCTTACAAGCGCATCCTTGTTTGAGTACTTTGGTTTATAGCCTAAAACTTTTTCTGCTTTTTCAATTGAGACAAATGAATCTTTAGAAGCAGTTTCATAAACCCACTTGTAAAGCGGTGAAAGCTTAAGCGCTTCAAGAAATCTTAATGTCCAGATGATCGGTTTTTCCGGCAGACCTTTTATCTTTTTATTGAATCCCGCATAATCGAGGACAGCCTGATAATCTTCGCGCATCGTTGTGAATTCCTTTGCGCCGATATTGAAAACATCGTTGACGATATTTTTATCGAGTGTAATGCATTGATAAACCGCATCGCATAGATCTTCCACATCGAGAAGCTGGTAGCGGTTTTTGCCATTGCCAATCATCGGGAAACCGTGCCCGTCTTTTGCCCAATCGAAAAGAAGATCGAACACCCCGAGTCTTTCAGGACCAATAAAAGATTTAGGTCTGATGATAGAAACACATAATCCTTTTTCCCTGGCTTTGATGCATTCTTCTTCTGCCTGGATTTTTGATTTACCGTAAGGACCAACGCCATCGAGCTTATCAGTTTCATAAAGCGGGTGATGATCGGGAATGCCGTAAACTGCCGTTGAGGAAATATGAATAAATCTTTCTACTTTATTTTTTACAGCAGCGTCGATAAGATTTTTTGAACCTCCGATATCGGTAGAGTAGATATCTTCAGGTTTGTACAACGGAAGAGCTGCTGCAGTGTGAATTATAACATCAATTCCTTCCATTGCTTTTGCAACTGCTTGTTTGTCGCGTATGTCTCCGTTAATTGCATTTATTTTTCTATTCATATCGGGGTAATCGAAATCGACTATGTCGAGCGAAACAATTTCGTGTCCCCTTGAATGAAGATGCCTTACCAGATTGATCCCGAGAAAACCGGAACCGCCTGTAATTAGTATTTTCATTATTGTGCTTTTCTTTTGATTAGTTTGAAAAAATGAGATATGAAAATTAAATATTTTGGGGAAGGCTTCAAAAGAATGCTAATCGCCAATTTTTTAATTATTGATAGTTAGCATCCTTTAATATTTCTTAAGTGGATAAACAAACAAAAGTTTTTTAATTTTAATCCCACCTTCATTACTTTCACTACTATTTCAAGAATATGGAAGACGAAGAAAAATTAGGAAGAAAAGACGATGAACAAAAAGCTCTTGAAAATGTAGAGCTGACAAAGCAAAGCAAATTAGAAGAAAAACTAGAACATAAAGGTGAATCTATTTCTGAGGGAACACAAAATAAATTGTTCTCATGGCGTGATCGAACTCATCAAGAAAAAACTAATTTGATTTTAGTCTTGATAAGTTTAATCTCAATTGTACTTATATTCTGGATGACAAGTGAATCAAATAGTATATCAAGAGAAGCTCTCAAAAATGCTGAAGAATCCAACCGACTTACAAGGAAAAGTTTTGAACTGTCTCAGAGAGTTTATCTTAAAATTGATTCCGTTACAACTAACAAAAAAGGAAATGAATTGGAATTTTCTATCCTAAATTTCGGGCATAATACCTGTAACGAAATATTGTTGACTCTTATCTGTGCTGTTGTTGATAAGAGGGGAAATAAAATCCTTGAAATCTCTGATTCACTTAAACAAAAATGTATTATTCCTCCTAATAATGCAGCTAAATACGGTGTTTATATTACTTTACCAGAATTTTCTAATACAACTTTCAACAATATTAAAGTTGGCAAATATATCCCCGTAATTGGAGGTACATTGGTTTATGACACAGGTTTTAAAACGATAGATTCGCTTCACATTTGTAGGTCTTACCGTTGGACAGATAAAAGTTGGATTCGCTGCGGAACAGCCGCTGATATTAATTTCATTCAAAAAAAGCGAAATTAATAAAGCAATCAGCTTATTATTTAACTTCAAAATATACCAATACCTGCTAAGACGGTTTCTTGACTTTTCATCTCCATAACATTAGCTTTGTAGGTTCTATTATAAAGATTTTAAGTTTTTCAAGGAAAATTACGTGAAACAGGAAAGAATAACCCGTTTTATTAAAACTGAGGATGCCGACAGGAAGTGGTATTTGGTTGATGCGAAGGATCAGATTCTCGGTCGTTTGGCAACTAAGGTTGCACGGGTAATAAGAGGAAAGAACAAACCGATTTTTACACCCAACACAGATACCGGTGATTTCGTTATTGTTATCAATGCAGACAAAATAAGGTTAACAGGTAAAAGAGAAAATCTAAAAGAATATAAACACCACAGCGGTTACCCGGGCGGACAAAAAATTACTTCATTCCGCGAAATGATGGCGAAGAAACCTGAGTTCGCTGTTCATAATGCTGTTAAAGGTATGCTACCTAAGAACAGGCTTGGCAGACAATTAATTAAGAAATTAAAAGTTTATTCCGGTGAGAATCATCCACACCAGGCACAGAAACCGGAAACACTGAGTTTAACGGAGAAATAATGGCAGAAAAAATTTATGTAGGAAGAAGAAAAACTTCTGTTGCAAGAGTTATCTTAAAAAGCGGAAATGGAAATGTTAAGATTAACGGGAGCGAATTCGAAAAAGTGTTTCCGCAATTGATAGACCGCGATGATATTTTAGCACCATTTAAAGTAACCGAAACTTCAGGCAAATACGATGCTGTTATCACCGTTAAAGGTGGAGGAACAACAGGACAGGCACAGGCTATTCGCTTAGGAATTGCCAGGGCCCTTGTGGATATCGATGCCGAGAACAGACCAAAGCTGAAGGTTGAAGGATTCTTAACAAGGGATCCAAGAATGGTCGAACGAAAAAAATACGGAAGACCAAAAGCCAGAAAAAGATTCCAATTCTCTAAGAGATAAAAAGAGTTTAAGTTCAGGTTTAAAATTAAGTTTTTTTACCTGCACTTATTTTAATATACAACAATCATACTTTCTGATTTACCTCCTGTGTCCTGCTTAAGTAGGATGAAGGGTAAAGCTGAAGAAGGTAGAAGACAAAAACAGGAGTAATGAAATGAGTAAAGTTGAATTAACTCAGCTTATCCAGGCTGGGGCACACTTCGGACATTTAACCCGTCGCTGGAATCCAAAAATGAAGCCGTACATTTTCATGGAAAAGAACGGTATTCATATAATCGATCTGAAAAAAACACAATCTCTTATAAGCGAAGCTGCTGAAATTATGAGCAAATTCGTTGCTGAAGGAAGAAGTGTTTTATTCGTAGGTACAAAGAAACAGGCAAAAGGTGTAATTGAATCCGAAGCGAGAAGATGTAACAGCAACTGGGTTAGTGAACGGTGGTTAGGTGGAATGCTTACAAACTTTGCTACTATCAGGAAAAGTGTTAAGCGACTGAATAATATTGAAAAACAGGAAACCGATGGTACTTTTGAGAAGATCACTAAAAAGGAAAGATTGTTTTTATCGAGAGAAAAAGACAAGCTGAAAAAAGTTCTGGAAGGTGTTGAATCGATGAACAAGCTGCCCGGTGCTCTTTTTATTGTTGATATTAAAAAAGAATCAATCGCAGTAAAAGAAGCAAAAAGATTGAACATTCCGGTTTTTGCTATGGTCGATACTAACTGTGATCCTGATGAAATAGACTACATAATTCCAGCGAATGATGATGCTGTAAAAACTGTTGAACTGATTACAAAATCAATTGCAGAGGCAGTTATTGAAGGACAGGCTAAGCTTAAAGAAAAGAAAGCTGAAGAAGCGGCGGAACGTGAAAAACAGAAGAAAGAACGTGAAAAAGAAAAAGAAGAAGAGAAGAAAAAAATAGAAGCAGAAAGGGAAGCAGCAAAAGCGGAGAAAGCAGAAAAGAAAAAAGTTGCAAAAAAAGAATCGGGAGCAAGCAAGGATGAAAAAAAGGAAGAAACAACTAAAGATGAAGGTGTTTCAGAACCCGAATTGAATTTTGATGAGAAAAAAGATGAAAAAGCAGAAAAGGAAACAGAGACAATATCAACCAAAAGCAAAAAGAAAGTTGAAAAACCAGATACAGAGTAAAAACCTAAATGGAGAAATTTTGAAATGGCTATAACAGCACAACAAGTTAATGAATTAAGAAAAAAAACCGGTGCCGGTATGATGGATTGCAAAAAAGCATTAACAGAGGCGAACGGTGATATGAATAAGGCGATTGAAATCCTCAGGAAAAAAGGTGCGGCTGTTGCAGCAAAAAGAGCTGATAAATCAGCCAATGAAGGATTGATTGCTACTAAAATTTCAGATGATGGAAAACACGGTTCAATTGCAGAAATTAATTGTGAAACAGACTTTGTTGCGAACAGTAAAGATTTTATTGATCTGACTAAAGATGTAATCGAAGCTGTGTTTAATGATAAACCTGCTTCTCCGGCAGAATTGTTAGATAAAAATTCAAAGCTTAAAACCAGGGTTACGGAAGTTCTCGGTAAAGTCGGAGAAAAAATTGAAATATCCAGGCTTGCAAATGAGGAAGCACCTAATGGATTGCTTGTCGATTATATTCACATGGGCGCAAAGCTTGGTGTGCTTATAAAGTTTGATAACGTTACGGATGCTTCAGATGAGCTTGGTACGCTGGGTAAAGATTTTGCAATGCAGGTTGCTGCAATGAATCCTATTAGTGTTTCAAGGGATGGAATTTCCAAAGACATTATTGAAAAGGAATTGGAAATTTATAAGGAAGTCGCACGCAAAGAAGGCAAACCGGAACAAATCCTGGAAAAAATTGCAACAGGAAAACTGAATAAATTTTACCAGGAAAATTGCCTTTTGGAGCAGGCGTTTATTAAAGATAATACGAAAACAGTATCCGCTCTCTTAGATGAATTTAATACTGCTCATAAATCGAAAGTCAAAATTTCATTATTCCATCGCTTCCATCTTGGCGATGAGAATAAATAATTTCTGAACAGAAGGTCTTAACTATGTTAAGACCTTTTTTTATATTTAGTTACAGGTTTAGAATAAAAATGGTACCGGGAAAAATCCTGTTCTGTTTTTATTTGATTCATAAATTTGAAGGACGTAATGAGACAATTAAAATATAAAAGAGTGCTGCTGAAACTGAGTGGCGAATCCCTTATGGGTGATAAAGGATTCGGAATTGATGGTAATATCCTGGAATTTTTTGCGAAGGAAGTTAAAAAGGTTCATAATATCGGACTTGAGCTTGGTTTGGTAATCGGGGGAGGAAACATTTACCGGGGATTGAGTGCTAGCCAGCAGGGAATTGACAGAGCAACCGGGGATTACATGGGAATGCTTGCAACTTTAATCAATTCACTTGCTTTACAAAATGAAATTGAAAAACACGGAGTTCCATCTAGATTAATGAGTGCAATCCAGATGGCTGCAGTTGCAGAGCCATACATTCGTCGCAGGGCAATGAGACACCTTGAAAAAGGAAGAGTTGTAATTTTAGGTGCCGGTACAGGTCATCCATATTTCAGTACAGATACTGCAGCTTCATTAAGAGCGGTTGAAATTGGCGCTGAAGTAATTATCAAAGGAACAAGAGTAGATGGAATATTCGACAGCGATCCGGAAATAAATCCTGATGCAGTGAAATTCGATTCGATTGGTTATATGGACATTATAAAAAGAAATTTAAAAGTAATGGATTTAACGGCTGTTAGTTTATGCCAGGAAAATAATTTGCCGATGATGGTATTCAATATGAATGAGCCCGATAATCTTCTTAAATTAGCATTGGGTGAAAATGTGGGAACTATAGTAAACAGCGAATCTACCGTTGTAGAAAAAGTTAAATAAAATCGGAGAATGAATATGAATCCCGTTTTAAAAGATGCAAAAGCAAGAATGGATAAATCGCTTGAAGCATTAAGAAGCGAGCTTTCAAAAGTAAGAAGCGGAAAAGCAACCACTGCGCTTCTTGATGGAATAAAAGTAGAATATTACGGAAATATGGTTCCGTTAAACCAGGTAAGCAATATTTCTGTCCTGGATGCCCACACACTTTCATTAACTCCCTGGGAAAAACCGATGGTTGCAGTAATTGATAAAGCGATACTCGAAGCAAACATTGGACTCAATCCTATCAGCGATGGTACAAACTTAAAAATCCCCGTTCCTCCTACAACTGAAGAAAGAAGAAAAGAGCTTGTAAAGCTTGTTAAAAAGTTCGGGGAAGATGCGAAGGTTGCTGTAAGGAATATAAGAAGAGATGCAAACGATCATCTGAAAAAAGAAGAAAAAGATAAAAAGTTATCCGAAGACCTGATGCATGATGCCGAAGCCGAAGTACAAAAATTAACCGATGAACATATTAAATTGATTGATGATATTCTGAAGCATAAAGAAGCTGAAATAATGGAGGTTTAATAATCTAATACATATTCAGGCATTTCAATCACCTTCATAGTTTCAGGAACAGTAGACAGTTTAATTTCGCTGGGTAAAAATTCCGGTAATTGGAGTTGAATCTGCGTATTAACAATCCTTCCATCTTTTAATATTATAATTATTGGATGCTGTATATCCTCACTAATTAGATCCTTTATATTTTGAATGGCTGCATAGCTGGAATCAAATACAGGGACACCGAAACCAATCTGCTCAATTGGAATTAATCTTCCGCGTATAAAATCTCCATTAGTTGAATCTATTTCTGCTTCAAGTATTACATTTAATCCACTTATACCGCTTATGTTTATGTTGCCGTAAGTTAAAAAATTACCAAGTGAGTATGCAATAAGTTTATTTTTATAAATTTCCATTGCGCGTAAAACGTGTGGTCCGTGACCTATTACCATATCTGCGCCAGCATCAATTGCGGTGTGAGCAAACCTGTAAACATTTCCTCGGTTTTCTCCAAGAAAAATTTCTGTTGAATCTTTAACATGAGCTGCATCTTTTCCTTCAGCACCACCGTGAAATGAGACAATAATCAAATCATAAATTTTATTCAGATTGGAAATTATCCTTTCAGCATTAGTCAGATCAGAGATATTATTAGAATAATCCGAATATCCGAAAGCAACTACAGCCACCCGAACTTTTCCGAAAGTAAAATCTGCATACCCTTGTTTGGGCATAAATTTTATTCCAAGCTCACGTAGCGTTTGTTGAGTAAAGCGATATCCTTCTTCACCAAAATCTTCAGAATGATTATTATCCTGGTTGAGCACATTGAACCCTAATTCCTTAAGTACAGGAGCTAAATATTCCGGCATTCCGAATTCGTAACAGGTTCCTGCGTCGCGTGATCGATCAGAACATTTTTGTGGTTCCATTTCATCATTAATTATCGCACCCTCAAGATTTCCAAAAACTATGTCTGCGTTCGATAGTAAATTTCCAATTGAATTAACAAATTCTTTTCCACTATCCGGGGGTAAGATTTCTTTTGGTGTAACGGAACCCAGCATAACATCGCCGACAGCTTTTATTTTTATTTGTCCGTTTACCGGAGATGGGATCTGCACTAGCAAAAAAATATATGTGATGATGTTTACCAGATTCGTTTTCAGTACAATTCGTTCCATTAATTGAGTTAATGCTAAGTAATAGTTATTTCAATTTTGAGTAAATTTCTTGGTTATTAATAAAGGATTTTATAAGCTATACATATAAATATGCCCGATAGCCTTCTCAAAAATACACTGAAAAAATTTAATTCTTTACTGCATCAATATACGGATAGGCACACAGTAAGAAATATTTTGTACATGAGTGCTGCAATTATTCTTTTTATGTTCGGTGTAAT
>JAJDNK010000257.1 GCA_022340715.1 bacterium BMS3Abin03
TTCCGGTTCTCTTTAATATTCTGAAAGCTTCCTTCAAAATATCTCCGGATTTTTCTGCGTGTAAAATATTGAAGAGCATAACATAATCTGCTTCTTCATTTTGCAGCCCGGTTCCTTCAGTGATAAAATCCTTACTGAAAAGAATGACATTATGGATATTATTTTTTTCTAATTTTGATTCAAGTTTTTTAGCTACATCATCTTCAATATCATAAGCGTAAACTTTTCCTTTTATTCTTTTGCTCGCGAGGATTGTGAAAGTGCCGTAACCAAAACCAAGTTCCACTAATTTTTCTATCTTGTCATCGACTTCCAGTTCACTTAGGATTTTTTCAACATCAAAGAATTGTTCCCAGGTTTTTTCATCAGGCATTCCGCTTTCTCTGGCTTTCATTTATTTCTTCTAATTGTATAAGGAAATTCTAGAAATATTAATTATTTGAAGAGAAAAACTCCTTAAAAAATTGATCTGCATTTTTAAGATCATTAAAACCATAGATCCAGCAAGTTTCGGATACATCAGAAAAGTCAATTCCACCTTTAGCTATAGCAGGGTTATTATATCTTCCATCCTCACCATTGTATTTATTTACAATTTCAAATGCTTTTTCCCAAACTTCTACGAGGTGTAGATCAGTGATATAACTTTTCCAGTTTACTTTTTCTTCCGTATAAAGTCCCGCTGACCCGTTACCAACAACATTTCCATCAGGAATTTTTATGTAGTCTGTATTTTCTTTAACATAAGTTAAATCATCTGCAGTAGCTTGATTTTCATTCCAATCGCTGTGCTGAACAATATGAACCCGGGTTTTTGTATCAATTGTAGGCAAGAAGCTTTTAATATTTTTAACAAGAGCGGCAGAAAAATCCGACTGCCCGGCTTCTGCTATCCAGATATCTCCTCCATCTTTCAAGGTGTTTGTAACCACTTTTGATACTTCATTCAGAGCCTGCTCAAAGTTTGTGTGGGCATCGGACCAGTTATGACCGAATGCAATTTCAAATAAGTCGTTAGGGGGTACGTACAAACCTTCCTGTATTCCATAAGCACCGGCAACTGCGTGGTATTTAACATCTGAAAAACGGGGATCATTTAAAATTGTTGCAACTGCAGCTACTGAAAGAATGTCATCAGTATCTGTTTTGCAGTCGAATTGTGCTAAGTATAAATCTTTTTCAACATTAAATTTGCCGATGAGTTTTGGTGAAGAAGTTTCCGAAGTGCAGGCTAGGCAAATTACAGATAGAACTAGTATTATTTTTTTTGAAAGCATGGATATCCTCTTAATATTGATAATAATTATTTACTGAAAATTATTAGTCAAATTACACATACCGGCCGATTGTTTTGCTGATTATACACCATTTCATCCAAAATTATTTCAATGTAAAAGAATTTTTCCCGGATTTTTACATCGGGCATTCCACTTTCTCTGGCTTTCATGGATCTCTTCTAAATATGGCAAATAATCTGGAAATTAAAGCACCTCCCAGACAACGATTAAAGTTTGTTTGCAAATTTTAAAGACATTTTTTTATTATTTTCTTTAATAGCCAAACCAAACAACAGGCTAAGGATAACGCTAAACATAAAAAAAATAGAAAATTATCAGATGGAATAAGCGGCCAAGTTAACTCTATTGTTAGGCGCCTTTGTTAAGGTAGTAATTATATAAAATCTCTCTTGTTTTGATTGTGTAATGATCACCTGCTAAAATTAAAGGATTCCCATATCTAAATGTGATTTTAAATTATTATCATCAATTTTGCAACCTAAATTAAAACCACTTCTTCTATTAATATATTGTAACACGCTAAATTTAATATCCTCATTTTCTTCTTCAATTTTGAAGTAAGAAAAATTTAAGGATAACTTTAATGAGTTTCTAATAAAGTACCATGTTTCAGCACCAAATTTATTTATTTCCTCAACTGTTATGTTCGATGAGAAAAAATGCCAAAGACCAACATTATCAAATCCATATTTGTACAATGCTAAGGCTTGATCAATTCCCTTGTAAAATGCAACTTTTTCATTCATCTCATTCTTCTTAAAGAATTTTATTTCAACAGCATTAAACATTCCACCTTTCTCAAAAAAAATCATATCTATTTCCGGACGTAATGAAGGAAGGATTCCATGTGATTGAATGAGCATATTTTTTATTCGAGAAGAATTTGATGGATATTTTCTAATTAATATTTTATAGTATTTTGGTTTTAATTGGTCCTTAAGTAAAGACGTTATTTCATTTTCTTTAGTAATCATTTTTATCCTAATTAATATTTATTCTGAACGGATAATTTAATTTTCCCACAGATATACAGTAAAAGGTAAGGGGAGATTTCAAATAAGTAGACTAAATTTAGAGATGTTTTTAGCGAGGGTCAATGTTTAATGAAACAGGCAAATTTTAATTTTTGAGTGTTATAAAATCGGCTTCTCGACAATGAAAACAAAAAATGGATACAGGGGAACACCGATATATTTGGAATAAATAACTTTCCCTCCGGCTTTTTCCAAGACGTGAATAACTTTAACCGATCTGCATCCCATTGACAGCCAGTGAAAATGCCAGGCAAAGTTTTCTACTTTATCCCCCAGCCATTTTAAGATAGGATTCTGTGGGTCTGCAGAATGAGCACATGCAATTCTACCACCCGGCTTTGTTACACGGTACATCTCTAATGCACCCTTTTCAGGATCGTATAACGGGCATAAACTATATGTCGATAACACCATATCAAATTTATTATCTTCAAAAGGTAAATGAACCATATCCCCGGTTTGAAAAGTAACCCTGTCCTGCAATTTTTCTTCAATTACTTTTGCCCTGGCAACTGCCAGCATTGCATCGCTGAGGTCAAACATTGTTACTTTACCGTTTGTACCTGTTTTCTTAGCAGCAAAAATACCTGTTGTTCCCGTACCCGAACCACAATCTAAAACATTATCTCCTTCGCTTACAGCATTTTCAACCAATATCTTTCTTCCTCTTTGATCGGCTTTTGCGGTTATTATTGCATGCTGAGAATCATACCGTTTTGCTATACGTCCGTAAATGCCTTTAAGTTCATCAATGCTTAATGCTTTACGCATCTAAATTTTTCTTTATAATCCTAATCTGTAGTT
>JAJDNK010000259.1 GCA_022340715.1 bacterium BMS3Abin03
GCTTCAATATTCGTGGAATGATATTTCATTCCAATGGGTTGAATTTTACGAAGCTGGGACTGAAAACCTCATTGCTAGGCTTATTCCGGCAGATGCTGTAAATACTGGGGCAACGCCTTCTGGTGAGGGTGTTTGGGTTCCATTAGGATTCAATTCAGTTGATTTTGGTTCGGGTGGTAGTGCACAGTTTAATGTTGATCTGACTGATCCCGGTACGTATAAAGTTCGTGCATTTTTCCAGAATCCTGGTTCTGAACAAAGCGGTAGTATTAAACTTGATGGCAATGATGCTACCTCAATTACTTATGCTAGTGAACCTGATTCGACAGGATTGGATGTAATTACGGCATTGTTTGATGCAACCGCGGGTGCTCATACTCTAACCATTACAGGCAGCAATGTTAAGTTGGATTGGTTCCAGCTTATCAGGCAGTATGTAACTGCTGTTAGAGATCGGGGCGGTTTACCTGATGGATTTGCTTTGTCACAAAATTATCCTAATCCATTTAACCCGACAACAAATATCAATTTTGATATTGGTAAACCTTCAAATGTTAAATTGATTATTTATAATATTCTGGGTGAAAGAATTACAACATTGGTTAACGAATTTTTGAACACCGGTAATTACACAATCAGGTTTGATGGAAGAAGCTTGGCTTCAGGCGTTTACTTCTACAGTCTCGAAACTGGTGATTATAAGTTCTACAAAAAGATGATGCTCCTTAAGTAATAACACCTCTTTCTGTGAGCATAATTATAAAGGCAACCGGAATAGTATCTGGTTGCCTTTTTTGATCTTTAGTGAAATTATGAATAAACCCAGGTAAATGAAAAATAGTTTAATAAAAAAAGATTTGAATTGTTTTAGCTGTAATATGTTAATCAATTAAATTAAAAAAATGTTTTAGTTTGTTATAGGTTAATTGAATTAACTTATAATCAAATTGTAATGTTTCATCTTAAATTTTTATGAATAGCGAATAAAATATCAGGGAGAATATTTTGAATGCAATAACTCAAAAACTTTCTTTTAAAGAGAAATTTTCATACGGTTTTGGAGATCTTGCTTCTGTTTTGTACTGGCAGACTTTCATGTTGTACTTTACTTATTTCTATACGGATGTTTTCCTTATACCTGCCGGGGCTGCAGCAACAATGTTTCTTGTGAGCAGGATCTGGGATGGTGTGAATGACCCGGTGATGGGAATGATAGCGGACAGGACAAAAACCCGCTGGGGACATTTTCGTCCTTATTTACTCTGGATTTGTGTCCCGTTTGCTGTTGTTGGCGTTCTTACATTTACTGTTCCTGATTTTGATCCTCAGGGAAAACTCATTTGGGCTTACGTAACATTTATCTTAATTATGATGTTATACACAGCCATCAATATTCCGTACACTGCTTTGCTGGGTGTTATATCCCCAAATTCAGATGAACGTACTTCCGTATCTTCTTTTAAATTTCTTTTTGCATTTTCAGCAGGTATTATTGTTTCGGCAACATTGCTGCCGATGGTTAAAGCTTTTGGAGGTGGAAACGAAGCAAAAGGATTTCAATTATCATTCGTTGTTTATGGTATTGCTGCTATTATTTTCTTCCTGATCGCATTTAGAGGAACTAAAGAACGTGTACAGCCACCCAAAACACAGAAATCATCTGTTAAAAAAGATTTATATGAATTAATCACAAATGGTCCCTGGCTTATTCTGCTTGCCACTACTGTTACGTTTATACTTTTTGTTGCAGTAAGAGGAAGTGTTACAGTTCATTACTTTAAATACTTTATAGGTGAAAAGGAACTTACTTTACCTTTTCTAGGAACTGCTAAATATGATTTTGATAGTCTGGTTTCGGCATACAATACTATAGGACAAATATCATCTTTCGTTGGCGTATTAATGGTAAGCTGGGTTGCAAGGTCAATAGGCAAGAAGAAAGCATTTATTATTATTTTCATCATTGCTATAGTAAGTACAGGCGCAATCTATTTGTTAAACTCAGATCAATTAGGCTTATTATTCTTTCTTCAGATTACGGGTTCAATTACAGGCGGACCTCTTAGCGTTTTAATCTGGGCAATGTATGCAGATACTGCAGATTATAATGAGTGGAAACGCGGAAGAAGAGCAACCGGTCTGATTTTCTCTGCTTCAACTATGTCCCAGAAATTCGGGTGGGCAATTGGTGCTTATGTTGCACTTACCCTTATGTCACAGGTAGGATTCCAGCCAAACCAAACACAATCAACTGAAAGCTTAAATGGATTGATTGCACTTTTCAGCATAATCCCTGCTGGATTTGGAGTATTATCAATTTTAATTTTAATATTCTATCCGATTAGTGATAAAAAAATTGCTGAAATTGGAACTGAGCTTGAGCAAAGGAGAAAAGATATTGGAGAAGAAACTCCAACTGCATAATAGAGAATATATATTAGTCATTTGATGCCGGACTTTGCCGAAGGCATTCCTTCGGAAGATCCGGTATCTTATTAATAAACCGAAATCATTAAGAAAAATAATTTTGAAAGTTAAAGATGAAGAAAACAATAATAGGTGAACCACTTTCCAACATGCCTTGGCAGGATGAACCAAAAGAATCACAAAATGTTATGTGGCGATATGATAGGAATCCTGTTATAGGAAGAAATGTAATACAAAGTGGTGGTAGAATTTTTAATAGCGCTATAATTCCGTACAAAGGAGAATTCATCGGTGTCTTTCGTGCTGATCATAGAAATGGTTATCCACAACTACATCTTGGAAGAAGTAAAGACGCAATAAAATGGGACATCGAGGAAGAGCACTTAAAATTTCATAATGAAAATGGTTCTCTGAGAAAACCGATTTTGTATGGGTATGATCCACGTCTGGTTGAAATTGAAGAGACATATTATATAACGTGGTGTAATTATTTTAACGGACCAACAGTTGGAATTGCTAAGACAAAAGATTTTAAAACGTTTATACAATTAGAAAATGCTTTTCTTCCTTTTAATCGTAACGGCGTTTTATTTCCAAGAAAGATTAATGGAAATTATGTAATGCTTAACCGTCCAAGCGATAATGGGCATACTCCTTTTGGTGATATCTATGTAAGTGAAAGTCCTGATCTTACTTATTGGGGAAAACACAGACTTGTTATGAAGACAAGTCATTACTGGTGGAAAAATACAAAGCTTGGTGCCGGTCCTGTTCCAATTGAAACAACAGAAGGCTGGCTATTAATTTATCATGGAGTTTGTACAACTTGCAGCGGATATATTTATAGTATCGGTGCTGCAATTCTGGATACAGATAACCCATCAAAATTACTTCACGATTGTGAAAATTATATTTTGACTCCTGAAGAACCCTACGAAACGACCGGTTTTGTTCCAAACGTTTGTTTTCCTTGTGCAACTTTACAAGATGCAGATACAGGAAGGATAGCTGTTTTTTACGGTGCTGCTGATACTTATTCTGCATTAGCCTTTACTCAGGTAGATGAATTAATAGGTTACATTAAAGCTAATCCCAACAAACCTATTTTACAGTAGGAGAAAACAATGCGTTTCGGTTATTTTTACGACAGAAACAAAGAATACGTAATTAAAAAATCTAACACACCAAAATCGTGGAGCAATTATCTTGGCTCGATGGAATATGGAGCGATAATTACTAACAATGCCGGCGGATATAGCTTTTATAAATCTGCTGCACAGGGAAGATTTACACGGTTACGTTTTAACAATATCCCGATGGATCAGCCGGGAAGATATTTATACGTTCACGATAAAGAAAGTAAGAAGTATTGGTCTGCTTCGTGGCAGCCTGTTGGTAAATCTCTAAAGAAATATAAATCCGAATGCAGGCATGGAACTGCTTATACAAAAATCTCTTCTGAATATTCTTCAATCAAAACAGAAACTCTTTACTTTGTTCCTCTTGGAAAAACTTTTGAATGCTGGCATCTTAAAATTTCCAACACTGGAAAGAAGAAAAGAAAACTGAGCATCTTCACATATGTTGAGTATGCAAACAACTGGAACTTATCCCAGGATATGAACAATCTTCAGTATTCTCAATACATTTTGAAGATGGATGTTAAAGATAACATTATCGATCATGGAACAAATGTTTACATGCCGTCAATGCCGGAACATTTTGAAGATGATGGACAGGGACGCCATACATTTTTAGCAATAGCTGGAGCTAAAGTAAAAGGATTCGATACTGACAGAGAAATTTTTCTCGGACCGTATCGAACTTATGCCGATCCAATTGTTGTAGAAGAAGGTAAATGTAAAAACTCTATAGCAGTTGGCGATAACGGCTGCGGTGTTTTGCAAGTCGATGTTGATTTAAAGAAAGGTGAAACAAAAGAATTAATTGTTTTAATGGGAATCGGCTCTGCTGATGTTGAAGGTAAAAATGCTGTTAAGAAACTGGGAAAACCAGCCCAGGTCAAAAAAGAGTTTAGGAAACTTAAAAATTACTGGCATTCAAAGTTGGAAGGCATAACAGCCAAAACTCCAGATAAAGAATTTGACAGTATGCTGAATATGTGGAATCCATATAACAGTATGATGACTTATACATGGTCGCGTGCAGCTAGTTTAGTTTACTCAGGAGAAAGGGATGGACTCGGTTACCGCGATACGGTTCAGGATATGCTTGGAGTTCTTCATTTAATTCCTGGTGAAGTTAAGGAACGATTAGAATTAATGATTACCGGACAGGTTTCCACGGGCGGTGCGATGCCAGTTGTAAAACCTTTTGCTCACAATCCCGGAAAAGAAAAAACTCCCGATGAAAAAGAATACCGTTCAGATGATTGTATGTGGCTCTTTAATACAATTCCCGCTTATGTAAAAGAAACTGGCGATCTTTCCTTTTATGAAAAGGTTCTTCCTTACTCCGACAAAGAAGAGGATACGGTACTCGGACATTTAAGAAGAGCAATTCAGTTTAATCTTGATCATTCAGGGTCGCACGGATTTCCTTGTGGATTATCTGCCGACTGGAATGATTGTCTGGTACTCGGTTACAAAGGCGAAACGACTTTTGTAGCTTTTCAATTACGTTATGCTTTAAAGACTTACATAGAAATTTGTGAACTTATGAGCAAGCCGGATGAAGTTATCTGGGCAAAAGATCATTTAAAAGTTTTAGATGAAAATCTTGAAAAACATGCCTGGGACGGTGAGTGGTATCTTCGTGCTTACAGGGAAGATGGATTGAAGTTCGGTTCAAAAGAAAATGATGAAGCTTCGATCTTTTTAGAACCGCAGCCGTGGGCAGTAATAAGCGAGCACACAACAAAAGAACAATCGGTAAAATTATTGGATGTTGTTAATGACCGACTTTTAACAGATTACGGATTGATGATAAACGATCCGCCTGTTGAAAAGACTGATCCAAAAGTGATAAAGTCGAGATTGTTCAATAAAGGAATGAAAGAAAATGCTTCGATCTTTAATCATACGCAAGGCTGGGTAATAATTGCCGAAACAATTTTGGGCAGAGGCAACCGGGCCTATGATTATTACAGAAGATTTATGCCTTCTGCGTACAACACAAAAGCAGAATTGAGAGAAATCGAGCCTTATGTTTATTCCCAGTTTACACATAGTAAATACAGTCCGCGTTATGGTGCATCGCGTTTGCCGTGGTTAACCGGAACAGCATCGTGGGCGTATTATGCAGCAACTCAATATATTCTCGGCGTTCAACCGGATTACAACGGATTAAGAATTGATCCCTGCATTCCATCCGATTGGAAAGAAATAAAAATTACAAGAAGATTCAGGAATAAGTATTTTTACATTACAATTAAGAATCCGAATGGTATTCAAAAAGGTGTGAAGAAAATTACGATCAACAATAAAAAAGTTGTTGGTAATTTAATTCCGTTAGATATGATGAAAGAGAAGAATAAAGTTTTGGTTGTGATGAGATAGAGGTTTTTTGTTGGGATATAGCGCGCTATGTCCTACTGATTTATTTAAAAGTAAATGGAGAATTTTTGAGCTATTTTAAAACAATCTTATCCTTTTTACTAATCTTAATTTTTCTTCTTACAGGAATTACATTCCCACAATACTCAACCGAACTTTTTGAAAATGATAAATCTGAAAACAAGGAAGAGACAATGCTTGAAAGTAAACTTGAAACAATATCAATATCTTCTCTGGACAGACGTGTTGTTTATCATGCTGAAGAACATTTCGAAGCACCCAACTGGTCGCGTGACGGAAAGTATCTTTTGTTCAACAAAGAAGGAAAGATTTATAAAATTCCTGTAGAAGGCGGAACACCAGAATTGATCAACACAGAGTTTGCAATAAAATGTAATAACGATCATGGAATTTCTCCCGATGGAACTCAGTTGGTGATCAGCGATCAATCGAATGAGGATAACAAATCACGCATTCATATTTTGCCAATTGAAGGTGGAATGTCAAAACAAATAACTGAACTAGCACCATCTTACTGGCATGGCTGGTCGCCGGATGGAAAGACTTTAGCTTACTGTGCTGAACGTAACGGTGAATTTGATATTTACACTATTTCTGTAAATGGAGGTGAAGAAACAAGATTAACAACAACTCCCGGACTTGATGACGGACCTGATTATTCTCCCGACGGAAAATATATTTACTTCAATTCTGAACGAACCGGAATAATGCAAATCTGGAGAATGAAAACAAACGGCAGCGAGCAGGAACAAATTACAAACAATGAATACAATAACTGGTTTGCTCATCCTTCACCGGATGGCAAGTGGATCGTTTTTCTTTCTTATGAAAAAGATGTGAAAGGACATCCGCCAAACAAGGATGTAATGTTGAGACTTATTTATGTTGAAACAGGAGAAATCCAGGTTCTTGCAAAACTTTTCGGTGGGCAGGGAACTATCAATGTTCCTTCATGGTCGCCGGATAGTAATAACTTGGCATTTGTTAGTTATAGGTTGATTGCGAAATAACATTTTATATTGTTAACGATGAAATTGATGAATTGGTAATGTATGTTTAAACTTCAATTATCTTTTTATACAAAAAGTTAGTTAAAGGAAATAAAATGCCATACGCACCATCTTCATCTCGCTACAACAAAATTAATTACAACCGCTGTGGAAATAGCGGATTAAAACTGCCGCCGGTATCACTCGGCTTATGGCATAACTTCGGTGGAGTAGATGTTTTTGAAAATTGCCGGAATATTCTTCACCGCGCTTTCGATCTCGGTATAACTCATTTCGATCTTGCAAACAATTACGGACCGCCTTACGGTTCGGCTGAAGAAACATTTGGTAAAATCTTTAAAAAAGATTTTATTCCTCACCGCGATGAGTTGATCATCTCAACTAAAGCCGGATGGGATATGTGGGATGGTCCTTATGGCGATTTCGGTTCACGCAAATATCTTATCGCTAGTCTCGATCAAAGCTTAAAGAGAATGGGAATTGAATACGCAGATATTTTTTACCATCATCGTCCCGATCCTGAAACACCGCTTGAAGAAACAATGGGTGCACTAGATCATATCGTAAAAAGCGGAAAAGCATTGTATGTTGGAATCTCACAATACAATGCCGAGGATACAAAGCGAGCTTCCGACATTTTAAAATCGATGGGAACGAAACTTCTTATTCATCAGCCGAGATATAATATGATGGACCGATGGATTGAAAACGGTTTGACCGATGTTTTAAGAAATGAGGGAATTGGCTGCATTGCTTTCTCCCCACTTGTGCAAGGACTTTTAACTAATCGTTATCTAGATGGAATACCTTCCGATTCAAGAGCCGCTAAGGATGGAACTTATCTTAGTCGCGAACAGGTAACTGAAGATAAAATAAATAAGATCAAAAAACTGAATGATCTTGCCGCGACACGAAATCAATCTTTAGCTCAAATGGCAATTGCCTGGGTTTTACGTGATCCGGTTGTTACGTCTGCTCTTATCGGTGCAAGCAAAGTTTCCCAGGTTGAAGATGCTGTTGGTGCGGTTAAAAATATTAACTTCAGCGAGGAAGAATTAAAACAGATAGATGACATATTATCTTAACAATAATCAATACAAAATAAATGATGCAAAGAAAAGTCACGATAAATATTCCGATATTCATAATCTTATTCTTTTTTACACAGATGATTAATCCTCAATCTATAAAATCAGATTCATTAGTTATTAATGAATCCGATTATTATGAAGCTCCCGGATTAAACGTGATGCTTTTCGATGACTTTTATCCGGAAGGACACCAGGGAGGATTAACAATCATTCAACATGGAGTTCGTGTTGCTGCTAATGGCGATGTACGAATTGATCCTTCGCCCGGACAATGGTCTCCGATTCCTAAAATGGGAGAGAAAAATGTCGATAAGGAAAACGAAATCATTTCAGTCGAGCTATGGTACCCGGATTCTAGCAGGGACGAAAAAGGATTTAATCCGATCATCTATCCTGACCTAACATTTAAATATAAAATTAGAACCGAAGCTATCGGAAACAGCATAAAGTTAAGCGTCGATCTTGAAAAACCTCTCCCGGATGAATGGGCAAATAAGATTGGGTTCAATTTAGAATTATTTCCAGGGCAGTTTTTCGGTGAGCATTATTTGATGGATAATAAGCCGGGATTATTTCCGCGCCAGGCAACTGGACCAACATTTTATGACAATGAAAACAAATTACAATCTACGCCTTTGATGACTGGCAGAGAATTAATTGTTGCGCCGGGTAAAGTGGGAAAAGAAATTAAGTTCAGAAGCAATAAGAATAATTTGCAGCTAATCGATGGAAGAGGACTTTACAATAATAGCTGGTTCATTCTTCGCTCCAATATTTCTGCAGGTGTTACAAAAAATGTTGTTGAGTGGATCATCACACCAAACGTTGATCCAAATTGGAAATACAAACCGGTTATTCAGGTTTCACAAATCGGGTATCATCCACAGCAAAAGAAATTTGCTGTTATTGAATTAGATAAGTTGACAGATAATTTTGATACGATCCAACTGATAAAAATAAATTCCGATTTGAATGAAATTGTAAAAGAAGATGATCAGCCCTCTTCCTGGGGAAACTTCTTAAGATACAAGTATTTACGATTTGATTTCAGCGATGTAGTTGAAGAAGGGATTTATAAAATTAAGTATGGTGATGTCGAATCCAACGAATTTGAGATAAAGAAAAATATTTATGCAAGAGATGTCTGGCAGCCATCGCTTGAATATTTCCTGCCGGTACAAATGTGTCATATGAGAATCGAAGATAGGTACAAAGTATGGCATGGACTATGTCATATGGATGATGCACTTATGGCTCCGGTAAATCATAATCACTTCGATGGTTACTTCCAGCCAGGTTCAACTTTTACAAAATATAAATCTGGAGAACATGTTCCCGGCTTAAACATTGGCGGCTGGCATGATGCAGGTGATTATGATCTTAGAGTCGAATCGCAAGCGGGTACAGTTTACAAATTAGCTTTGGCTTATGAATTCTTTAAAGATGATTATGATGAAACGACAATAAACCAGGGAGCAAGAGTTGTAGAACTTCATAAACCGGATGGCAAACCGGATATTTTGCAGCAAATAGAACATGGTGTTTTATCAATCGTAGGGGGGTATGAATCGATGGGAAGATTATACCGAGGAATTATCTCGCCAACACTTAAACAATACGTTCATCTCGGCGATGCTGCAACGATGTCGGATAATATTATTTATAAAGAAAATGAAATGGACCCGGTGTTAAATAAACCGTTGCCTAAAGATGATCGCTTGGTCTTTACTGAAGAAAATCCACAAAGAGAGCTTTATGTTGCTCAGGTTTTGGCTGCTGCGTACAGATCATTAAAAGAATTTAATCCTGAATTATCAGGTAAATGTTTAAAGATTGCGGAAGAGCTTTTTAACAACACTAGAGTTAAGGAGAAAGAATTTCGGGAAATCGGAAATAAAATTAATGCTGCTGCTGAACTTTATCTTTCTACATTAAACAAAGAATATGAGAATTTTATACTACAAAATGAAGACATAATAAAAGGAAACGTAATATATTTTGCGGAAGTAATCGGAAGAGTAGTAAATAAAATAAACAAACCTGATTTTACTAAGGTAATTGAAAATTCAATTAAAGATGCTTATAGTAAAATCACTGAGATGCAAAAAGAAAATCCTTACGGTGTTCCTTATAAGCCAAATATATGGGGGGCCGGATGGATGATACAGGAGTTTGGAGTTAGGCAATTATTCCTTCACCTCGGTTTTCCTAAAATATTTACCACCGAGTATGTCTTTAATGCTTTGAATTTTGTACTCGGTGTTCATCCCGGGGAGAATACTTCCTCCTTTGCTTCAGGTGTTGGCGTAAATTCCTTAACAGTTGCTTACGGTGTTAATCGTGATGAATGGTCTTACATTCCCGGCGGTGTTGCAAGCGGTACCGCTTTAATTCGTCCTGACCTTCCTGAATTAAAGGTATGGCCTTACTTCTGGCAGCAAACAGAATATGTTATGGGAGGTGGTGCAACAAACTTTATGTTGCTTGCAATGGCTGCAGATCATTTGCTTAATAAATGATATTAGAAGAATTAACAAGTTGCTTAATTATAAAATGATTTTTCATCCAGAGGGAAATAGACATGAAACATTTATATGTTTTTTTATTCTTTATACTAATTTCTTCGATAACGAAAATTAATTTACTCTTTGCAATGAATGTTATTCCTGCTGACGATCCAAACATTCAATATTATGGAAGATGGGATTGCTCCGATCCGAAAGCACCGACACATTCGTGGGGTGGAGTTTATATTCTTGCAGAATTCGAAGGTACAAGTATTGGAATAAAAGTAAATGATAATGCAAGCTACTTTAATGTTTTTATCGACGATTCTTTAATTTCTGTTTTTCACGGAAATAAAGACACTCTTACATCATATACATTAGCAACAGGTCTTGCGAATGGGAATCATAAAATACTTTTAACTAAAAGATATGAAACACCGAATGGGAAATATTCATTTGACGGATTTGTTTTAGATGATGGGAAAAAACTTTTACATCTTCCTCAAAAACCCAAAAGAAAAATTGAATTTATCGGTAATTCATACACAAGCGCTGAAGGAAATGAATGGTCTGAAGAAAGTAAAGCACCGAATGATTCTTATTCGAATATGTATAAAGGTTTCGGAGCTGTCGTCGCAAGACATTACAATGCACAGTATCATTTAACCAGCCGTTCAGGCATCGGGCTTGTACAGGATTGGGAAGGAATTTCTAAGTTTAACATGCCTGATCATTTTGACAGAACATTGTTTTGCTGCCCGGAACCTAAATGGGATTTTTCCAAATGGATTCCGGATTTAGTAGTTATTTGTCTTGGACTAAATGATTATAACGGTTGGGGCGGTTACGATCATCCACTTAAAGCAGAAATTGCTGTTTTGTTCAAACAAAGATACCGTAAGTTTATCGAAACAATTATGAAAGTTTATCCCGGTTCAAAAATACTTCTTGTAGCTGCTAACAATGTTGAATGGATAAAACAGCAGACTTCGGAAGTTGCGACGGAAGAAAATGAAAAAGGCAATAAAAATGTTTACTATACTTATTTCCCGGCGTATGAAGATCATTTTGTAAATGAAGATCATCCTGATGTTGTGGGTGATAAGATGATTGCCGAAAGATTAATAGAGAAAATCGATACGATGAATGTTTGGTGACAGCGAGATATTATTGATTTGTTATCACATATGATCTTTTATAGCCACCGTGATTTTAACGTAATTCACCGATGAAAAGCAGCCATTCATCAAACTGAGATTGTATCAGAATCGCTCAATAACTAAGTTTACATTAGAATTAATATTCCTCCGTTTACAGATTGAATGTTCAAACATTAAATATTAAGTACTCAGAAAATTTAAGAAAACATTTTCAGCTTTTAATTTCATTAATGCAAATTATTGGTTTAGAAGCAACTATCTGGGGTGGCGCATTAATGTATCTTGCATTTATTAACAATCCCACAATAGCTCATTTCAGTATTTGTCCTTTTCATATTCTCGGATTTGGATTTTGTCCCGGTTGCGGATTGGGAAATTCGGTATCATATATTTTACATGGAGAAATTCTAAAATCATTCGGTGCTCATCCTTTAGGATTGTTTGCACTTATAGTTTTAATAACTAGAATCGTTCATTTATTAAAAATTAACTGGAGGAGATATGGCGAACATATTACAATTAATGCCTTATCTTGAAGGTGAGGAATTAATGTACATACAGGGTTTGTTACAGGATTTTGACGACGCCAAAGTTCAGCAATTTGCTTCTGTATATAGTTCAAGAAGAAAAGATCCAACAACAATATTAATTCTTACACTTCTTGGTTTGCTTGGTATAGCAGGAGTTCAAAGATTTATTCTCGGTCAGATTGGCATGGGTATTTTGTTCTTCCTAACAGGCGGTTTATGTCTGATCGGAACTATAATAGATCTGGTAAATCATAAGAAACTCACATTCGAATTTAATTCGAAAGAAGCACAGCAAGTTGCCAATCTTGTAAGGCAATTTGCGCAGAAGTAGCATTGTAATAAAAATACAGGAGCCGTTACTTAAGCGGCTCCCTATTTTACCACCCTCACAAGTCTCATCATAACAATTAATTAACCGATTATTATATTGTTTGCAATTCAGTATTCGGCTAAATTACAACACTGAAATGGAAACTATTTTATTTACAAAAATGAGTGGAGCCGGTAACGATTTTATTGTTATCGACAAATCCCGGAATTCTGGAATATCTCTTACCAGCAATCAAATAAATCAACTTTGCGATAGGAGAAACGGAATTGGGGCTGATGGTGTGATTCTAATCAGCAAGTCAAATGGTTATGATTTTAAAATGGATTATTATAATGCGGACGGTTCGACCGGAACTTTATGCGGTAATGGTGCAAGATGTTCAATTTTATTTGCTAACAACTCAGGAAAATTAAACGGGAAAAATGTTAGATTTATTTCTAACGATATTGAGTACAGCGGTGAACTTCTTAATGACGGTTTAATAAAATTCAATCTAAGTCATCCACACGATATCAGGAAAGAGATAAATGTAAAAAGTATGGATGAAGATATACCTGCAAGCTATATTCATACTGGTTCACCTCACATAGTAATTTTGTTTAATGATTTGTTAGGAAAATTGAACAATAAAATTCCCGAAAAGTTCTTTGACAAATACCCTATTGTTAAAATTGGGAGAGAGATCAGGAATCTTGATGAGTTTGCACCGGGCGGTACAAACGTGAATTTCATTAATATAATTAATAGCGAAGTTCACATTAGAACCTATGAAAGAGGAGTTGAGAATGAGACTTTAGCCTGCGGCACCGGTTCAGTTGCTGCTGCTGTTATCGGTTACCTGAAATTTAGATTACATCCACCGGTAACATTAATCACGAGAGGAAGAGAAAAATTAATTGTAAATTTCAGGGTAGAAAATGGAAATTTTGAAAATTTGTCATTAACAGGTCCTGCAAAGGAAATTTATAAAGGGGAAATATCAATAAACTAACTAGTTAAATAATGGAGAATAAATGTCCAAAGTAATATTCACTGTTCAGTATGAAGTAGACAATTCAAAAACAGAAGAATTTAAAAGTGTAATTAATGAGTTAAAAAATCTTTTAAAAGCCGAAGGTCTGGAAGATTATTCAGTTTATGAAGTAAAGGGGAAATCCAATCAGTACCAGGAACAATATACTTTCATTTCGGAGGAAGCTTTTGAGGCTTTTGACGATAACACAGATGAAAGAATCAACATTCTGGTTGGTAAATTAAATGATCTGGCAGTAAATCATTCGGTAAAGTATGTTACCCTCGGTAAAATCCTCTAAAGAAAAATCTATATTAAAAATTTTAGTTTTATAAATATTGACTTCAATTTATTCGGTACCATTCCCGCTGTTACGGTGTTATTTAGAAATTAGCCATATAAAAATAGTCTGATAATTGAATTAATCATTTTGAATAAAACGTTACATGCCATATATATTTCATTGTTCTTTATAGTTGGAATAACAGTAACAATTTTACTCGCACTTAATGGTTATAAATATTATTCTACTCCTTTAGAGCAAAGATTTTTTGATCCTAATCATATTACATTAAAACCAAGCGGAAGCTGGGGACATGGCTTTGGTATAATCGGAACTTTGATGATGATTATAGGTGTTGCAGTTTATATGATTCGAAAGAGAGTCAGAACATTCCTCAACTTTGGATATCTTAAAAACTGGCTGGAGTTACATATTTTTTTATGCACTCTTGGTCCGGTTTTAGTTTTGTATCATACAGCTTTTAAATTTGGTGGTATCGTATCTGTTAGCTTCTGGAGTATGGTGCTCGTTGTTCTCAGTGGTGTGGTTGGCAGATTTATTTATGTTCAGATTCCCAGAACTATAGAAGGTCAGGAAATGGGTATTAATGCAATTAATGATTTAAGAGTAAACCTGACTGCAAAGGTAAATGAAGCAATCGATATCGGTCAGAAAGTGATGAGTGATTTTCAATTACTTGCTTCGCCGGAAAGATACAAGCAACTGAGCTTCCCTGTTGCATTAACTTATACGATGAAAGATTTTTTTAAAATTAGACTTTTAATGATGAGGATAAGAAGAATTGTTAACAAAGCAGGTTTGTCCAAAGTAATCAAAAAAGATATAATCCGGGCCGCAAAAGCAGAAATTATTTTATCCCGAAGAATAGGTTTACTAAGAACTTTTCATAAGCTATTTCGTTACTGGCATATTGCGCATTTACCTTTTGCAATAACTATGTTTGTAATAATGCTGATTCATGTTGGGGTTACGATAGCTTTTGGTTATAAATGGATATTTTAAGGAACTATATATGAAATTCAAACCACTATATTTTTATGGGGCTGTATTCATAATTGTTGTGGCGATATTAATAATTTTATCGCAACAATCGGAAAACATTGAAAATACTTTAAACGAAAATTTAAATACGCAGCAAATGCCCAATGATGAAATTCACAGTCAACTAAAGTCTAGTGAAACACCCGGGAAAAATAATGTATCCCAGGAATTCAAACACAAGATTGCAATGCTACAAAATGAAGTTGAAAAAAATCCGACCGACACAACAAAGTTACTTGAATATGCCGATCTTCTTGCCGCTGCTCATAAACAAAAAGAAGCGATAGAGTATTATCAGCAAATATTATCAATCAATTCCAACCGAATAGACGTGCTTTTTTCGTTATCTTTTATTTATTATACACTTGGAGATTTAAATAAATCAGAGGAGGAAACTAAAAGGATTTTGGCAATTGATCCGGAGAACAATGATGCAAAGTATAACCTTGGTGCAATAGCTGCGACGAAAGGTGATAAGGAAAAGGCAAGGGATATATGGCAGAGATTAGCTGAAAAATATCCCGAAGATGAAATAGGAATTAAAGCTAAAAATTCTCTCGAGCGACTTTAATAGAATTTCACTAACCTTTTTTACATCTGAATATTTTTCTGAACTCTTTTTAACTGGAGTTTAGCTTGGTGAGTTATTGCACGATTCTTGCCTTTTAGTATCCATGTATTTACTAATTTATCTCTGCAGTTATTAAAATATATCCAACGAGAATATTGATGGAAGCAATAATTGAAGATTTAGCTGGTTATGCAATTGGATTACTGATATTACTTTCGGTTATCTATTACTACCTGAGAAATAATAAAAAGAAATCAGACCAAATTGCAAAGAAAATAGAACGCGCAAGAGAACTTGGGTTTTATGAACCCGTTTCTCTTCATCCTGTAATTGATCCTGATGTTTGTATTGGTAGTGGAGCCTGTGTTGCTGCGTGCCCTGAAAAGGATATTCTTGGAATTGTCCATGGAAAAGGAACGACTATTAATGCCTCAAGGTGCGTCGGACATGGCGCATGTTTTCATGCTTGTCCTGTTCAGGCAATTACTCTGTGCATAGGTACTGAGGAAAGAGGTGTTGAATTACCCCATATCAGTCAGGAATTTGAAACTACTATTCCGGGTTTATTTATCGCAGGCGAACTGGGTGGAATGGGACTAATTAAAAATGCAGTTGAACAGGGTAAGCAAGCTGTTAGTTATTTATCTCAAAAAATTACCTCAACAAAAAATGGATATTACGATCTTGTTATAGTAGGAGCCGGGCCTGCAGGAATTGCTGCATCACTCGAAGCAAAAAAAAGAAACCTGAAATTTGTTGTTCTTGAACAGGACACGCTAGGCGGTACAATTAGCTCATTTCCCAGGCAGAAAATTGTAATGACAAACCCGATGCAGCTTCCATTATATGGTAAAGTTAAATTGAGTGAAACATCAAAAGCCGAATTACTTGAATTGTGGAGTGATGTGCTAAGTAAGAATAATATAGTTATAAATGAGGGAGAAAAAGTTGAAAGTATAAACAAGAGCGATAAGTTGTTCGAAATTCAATCATCAAAAAGAAATTATAAATCCAGCGGCGTGCTTCTGGCTATAGGCAGAAGGGGTTCACCAAGAAAACTTGGAGTTGCCGGGGAAAGTAAAGAAAAGGTAATGTACAGGTTTATTGAACCGGAACTGATTAAAAATAAAAATGTACTTGTTGTAGGTGGTGGTGATTCTGCAATTGAATCGGCATTACTTTTAGCAGATGAAGGTAACTCGGTCACTCTTTCTTACAGGAAAGATGTTTTTTCAAGGGTAAAACCGAAAAATCTTGATCTCATAAATTATGCTGTTAAAAATAATGAGGTAAAAGTAATATTTAATTCAAACCTTAAAGAAATACTGGATAAAGAAGTTATATTAACTATAGCCGGTAACGATAAAGAAATTAAAATCAGGAATGATTTTGTTTACGTTTTTGCAGGTGGTATTCTACCTACCAGATTTCTTGAACAGATTGGTATACGGATAACTAAAAAGTTCGGAGATGCCGTTCTTAAACATTCAAGATAAAATTATAGAGAAATAAAAGTCAGTTGTATTGAAAATCATAATTATTTTATTGTTTTTTACTTCCATCGCATTTGCACAAATTTCTCCTGGTGATCTTACCGATGCACATGCAAACCTTGAAGGATTAAGTAAATGTACAAAGTGTCACGAACTTGGAGAAAAAGTTTTAAACTCTAAATGTCTGGAATGCCATAGTGAAATTAATACTCTTATTAATTCAGGTTCTGGTTATCATTCGTCTTCGGAAGTAAAAGTTAAAAAATGCGGAAGTTGTCATCCTGAACATTTCGGAAGAAAGTTTAAGATAGTAAATTTTAATCCCGACGATTTTGATCATGGTAAAACGGGTTACATCTTAACAGGTTCTCATGTAAAAACAAAATGTAAGGAATGTCACCAGG
>JAJDNK010000275.1 GCA_022340715.1 bacterium BMS3Abin03
TCTTCAAAATTCTTCTCGATCACCCTTCGCTTGTATGTGCCTTTCGGTGTCAGCTCGTTTTTATCTTCGGTAAAAAGTCTGTCTATAATTCTGAAATCAAGTATCCTCTCGAATGGAGCAAGGAACTTATTAACTGTAACAATGAGAGAAGAAAAATATTCCTGCTTTTGTTTTTCATCCATTCCTTCGAGGACAGAATTTTCATTTTCATAATTCGGGAATAACAGAACAGTGTTAAACGGTTTATGATCGCCCACAAGAAATACCTGTTTTACATTTTCAAATTCCCTGAAAAAGTTCTCGATTTTTTGCGGAGCAATCGTTTCTCCTTTTATGTTTTTGTAAATCTCCTTTTTCCTGTCGATTATTTCAATGAAACCTTCGTTGTCCATCGTCATCACATCACCGGTTGGAAGCCAACCATCTTTTGTAAAAGTTTCATTGTAACTGGTTCCATAGTATCCCATCATTACATAATGTCCTTTGATCATTATCTCACCGTCTTCTCCCAATTTTATATCAATCCCGGGTAAAGCTTTTCCGAGTGAATTTTCCTTGTATCGGTTTGGAGGAGTCATTGTAACACCGCCTGTAGCTTCAGTTAATCCGAAACCACTCATAAGCTCAACACCGTACTTCTGGAAAAACCTGAAAACATCCGGTGGAAGATATCCCGCAGCAGAAAGACCCCACTTAAGTTTTCCGCCGGTTAGATTTGAAACAGCTTCAGTTATGATTTTATCATCATCCATTTCTATATCTACTTTAGCAGTAACCTGTTCGTAAAGCTGCATCCACTTTTTAGGAATGCTGATGAATACTGTCGGCTGAACAAGCTGCATATTTGAAAGCATGGTTTCAACAGCAGGATTTTCCATAAAGCAGTATTCCGCTCCCCAGAAAATGCTACCGGTCATTTCCAGCCACCTTCCAAATGTATGGAACAAAGGAAGAAAAGAAAGAAACCTGTCCTTGTCCCCGATTTCCGGTAGAGCCACTGCTCGGCAGAAACGTTTGTAAACTATGTTCATCTGAGAGAACATAATTCCTTTTGGTTCGCCGGTTGTACCCGAAGTGTACATTATCGTTGCCAGCGAATCCGTAGTGATTTTATTTTTTAGCGAACCGAGATCATCCGAACTTATTTTATCACCGGATTTTACAAATTCATTAAATGAAATCACCCAATCTTCAATGCTTTTACCATAAAGAAGGACAGCTTTCTTTAAATGGTTAACCTCACTTTTTATCGATTTAACTTTTGCTAACTGTTTTTCATCGTGTACAACAATTACCGGCGCCCGGGTTTGATTAAGAATATATTTTATGTGATCAGTTACCGAGTTGGCAGGTATCATAATATTTACGATACCGGATGTTAAGCAGGCCAGATCAAGTAATGGCATTGAGGGTGAGTTCTCAAGAAGAAAAGCAATTTTGACGGTTTCCGGGTTTTCATCTTTAACTAAATTGTAAAATGAACGTGCATAACTGTTAACTCTTTTATCGGTTTCATTCCAGCTCACTGCTTCAAAAGAGTTCCCCTTAATTATTTTGAAAAGAGTTTTTCTCCCGTACTGCAAAACCCTCTGGTTAAAAAGAGTATTTACAGTATAGTTACTATGAAGAATTAACTCGTAAATAAGATCTTCCCATTTTTTCTCATCATAAATTTTTCTTAGAAAAGTGGATGACCTGAATAGATTTAGATACTCGTGGATTATTTTTTTTAATTCGTTATTTGAGGAATTGTTTTTTGCTTCTTTAATTAAGTATAAACCCAGATCATAGAAACTGTCTTTATTTATTTCAGTTAAAAAAGAATCGGCAAAATTTCCCGCAGCAATTGCTTTTAATATTTCAGTCCACTCCGGTAATAAATTTTTTTCTTTTGTAAAGGAATTGTTCGCAACTATTGATTTAAGTTCATCCTCTATATTTGAGGAAAGCTGAGCGAGTTCGCTTTCATCTATTGCAGCTTTTCCTGCAAAGAGCTTTTCTTTAATTGAGTTGAGATTAATTGCGGTTGTTTTTATTTGCTGGTCACTCATTTTTTATCCATTAGAATATAATTCTAACGCTAAGATATAAATTAAATAAGAGTTTTGGGAGAGGAGAAAAATTGTATGAATATTGAAGATGTTAGTTTTCTAATTAGAAGGATTGATATGCCGGTCCGCTGTGACGGACTGGCATATCTAATTAAATATAGCACTAATTAGTTCTTAATACCCGCAGCTTCTTCCATCATTGCAGTTGTAATGGATTTCGGTCTTTCAATCGGGTAACCGAGTGCACGATCCCAGATTATGTTTGAAACGACACCTAGTGCTCTTCCTACACCGAACAGAACGGTATAGAAATCATATTCCTTCAAACCGTAATACCACTGGATTACACCGGATTGTGCATCTACATTCGGCCAAGGATTTTTTGCTTTACCCTGTTCCTGCAGTATTGGCGGTGTTACTTTATAAAGCAGATCGACGTATTTAAACAACGGATCGTCCGGTAAGTGCTTCAGACAGAATTCTCTTTGTGCCATATAACGCGGATCGGTTTTTCTTAAAACAGCATGACCGAATCCCGGGATAACCTGACCTGAGTTCAATGTGTCCCAGACAAACTTTTTCATTTCTTCTTCAGTTGGAACCTTGCCGTCTTTCTTTTCATAAACATCCTGGATCCATCTCAGCACTTCCTGGTTTGCTAATCCATGCAGAGGTCCTGCAAGTCCGTTTATCATACCGGAAATAGCATAATAAACATCTGAAAGTGCGCTTGCAACAAGATGTCCTGTATGTGCACTTACATTTCCGCTTTCGTGATCGCTGTGAAGAATGAAATACATTCTTGCAACATCATCGTAAGGTTTTTTAATTCCCATCATATGAGCAAAGTTTCCACCCATATCTAATTTATCATCACCTTTTATGATATCACCATTTTTATATTTCAGCCTGTAAATGTATGCGGCAATTGTCGGCAGTTTGGCAAGCAGGTTTAAGCCGTCTTCGTAAGTTGCTTTCCAGTAATCCATCTTACTTATACCGGCATTGTATTCCTGTACAAAAACAGATTCACTTTCCATTGCAACAATTGCAGCGGAAAGCATTGCCATTGGGTGAGATTCAGGCGGAAGCTGCTTTAAAACATTGAATACATAATCAGGCACAACATGTCTCTTACTGAATTCTTCAGAAACATCCTTTGCATCTTTTTCATCAGGTATTTCGCCTGTAAGAAGCAGGTAGAAAAATCCTTCAACGAATGGCATTTCACCGCCGGGAACTTTAGGAAGTTTTTCCATTACTTCAGGGATTGTAAATCCTCTGAACCGGATTCCTTCAAACGGATCCAGGTAGGAAATGTCAGTTGTTAAACATTTAACACCCCGCGCACCGCCTATTGCCTGTGCAATTGTTACATCGCCAAGCTTTACATCACCGAATTCCTTAACTAATCTCGTAGTCCGGGGACGCCAGGCTTCAATTTTTTCAGCTAATTTTTCTTTTAACCGGGACATTATTCCCTCCCTTCTTTAAAAAGTTCAAGATTGGATAGTAAAAAATATTGCTCTACACTTAGAATAATTGAGGTTCTTTGATATGTTTTAATGAAATATTTTCTCGTGTAAAACATTGATTTTCCCCTATCAGTAATAATTAGAAAACCGTATTGTTTAAAATATCAATAATTCA
>JAJDNK010000158.1 GCA_022340715.1 bacterium BMS3Abin03
ACAAAAGATAAAATGTTTCTTCATATACTTGGTTCAGAAAAGGGAAAGAACATATTAAGTTTGAAATTTTATTTTGAAAATACAGATAGAAGTAACCTTGTTAAACCGGAATCGGTTGTTGCGCTTTTCGATAATGAAAAATTTCCCGGAGACAAAACAGAAATTACGGGAAGAGAAATCACACTTAGGTTAAACGAAGAAATGCTGGAAGGTAATCACACCGTAAGAATTGCGGTTAACAGGATGGACAACTGCAGCAATATTCAAACTGTACGTTTACACAACGGCGTTATAGCAGGGACTTCAGATTATAAAACACTTAACGACAATATTATATACTGCCTAATGATTGATCGTTTCTTCGACGGCGACTCATCTAACAGCATTCCGATAAAACACGATTCTTTATTCGCTAAGGCAAATTATGAGGGTGGTGATCTTAAGGGAATTCTTGATAAAATAGAAACAGGCTATTTCGATTCACTGGGTGTAAACACTCTCTGGATTTCTCCGATTGTCGACAATACAAATAATGCCTACCGCGAATATCCGGCACCTCACAGATGGTACACCGGTTATCATGGTTACTGGCCGGTTTCATCGACCAAAGTTGAAGAACGTTTCGGTGATTTAAAACTTACTAAAAACCTTGTCAAGACAGCACATAAAAATGGAATTAAAATTTTATGGGATTATGTTGCACATCATGTTCATCAGGAAGATCCTTTATTTAAGGAACATCCTGATTGGTTCGGGAAGCTGAAGTTACCGGACGGCAGATTAAACTTAAGATTGTTCGATGAATACCGTCTTACTACCTGGTTTGAACCATATATGCCTTCTTTTGATTATACTGACTCCCAGGAAGCACTTGAATATATGACAAACAATGCAGTCTGGTGGTTAAAAACTACCAATGCAGATGGATTCCGGCACGATGCTGTTAAACATGTTCCTAATAAATTCTGGAGACTTTTAACAAAAAAAATAAAAAGTGAGATTGAAATCCCTGAAAACAAAAACATCTACCAGATAGGAGAAACTTTCGGCGGAATAGATCTTATTGCTTCTTATGTTAACAACGGGCAGTTGAATGCACAATTCAATTTTAATCTGTATGATGTAGCTATCCCAACATTTTTAAATCAAACCGCATCGTTTAAATTACTTGATTACCAGATGCAAAAAAGTTTCCAGGTATTCGGATATAATAACCTGATGGGAAATATTATGGATAGCCATGATAAAATAAGATATATGGCTTATGCAGACGGAGACCTGGAAATCAATGACGGAAGGGCGAGTGATTTTGCATGGAACAATCCACCTACGGTTGATCATCCTTCAAGCTACGAAAAGCTGAAACTTTACATGGCATATCTTTTAACCATACCCGGTGTGCCGGTAATATATTATGGTGATGAAATAGGAATGACCGGCGCTTCCGATCCTGATAACAGAAGAATGATGCGTTTTGATAATCAATTAGATGATTATGAAAAACAAACTCTTAAAGAAGTAAGCAGGCTTGTTCATATTAGAAAAAATCATCCGGCATTGCGATATGGTGATTTTCTAACTTTGCAATCGGATGAAAATATTTATGCTTACCTGAGATCCGATATGAATGAAAGAATTTTAACGATTTTAAATAAAAGTAAGGATCCGCAAGAAGTGACTCTTGCAATTCCTTCTGTTTACAATACTAAAAATGCTCATGATCTTGAAAGTGACAATGAATACCAGATCGATAAAAATAATTTAGTGTTTGAAATTCCTTCAACCGGATGGAAAATATTTATATTAAATTAGAGTATTGACTGCAATGAAAAATATTTTATTTGTTCTTCTTGCCGTTGCACTAATTGTTTCATGTAGTGATAAGAAGCGACGCTCAATAAGTGAACTGGAATCAAAAATGAATGGAATAGCAGAGCAATATGTAAAGCTCGTTCTGGAAACCGGCGAATATTATCCAGGTTATGTAGATGCATATTACGGACCAAAGGAGTGGCTTCCCACAAAAGATACATCATATGAAATTGATTCGACTATAATTAATTCGCTTAATCAGAAAACCGATGACCTGCTGAATAAACTGGAATCACTTAAAGATTATAAAGCAACCGAAATTGAAACTCTCCGGTACCGATTTCTCTACAAGCAGTTACTCTCAGTAAAAGGAATGATCCTTATTATTGCTGGAGGCACATTTCCATTTGATCAGGAAGCTAAAATCCTTTATGACGCTGACCCTCCTCATTTCACCGATGATCATTTTCAGAAAATACTTGACAAACTTGATAAGTTAGTACCCGAAACCGGAAACCTGCAGAAACGAGTGAATGCATTCAGGAATAATTTTTTTATCCCCAATGATAAGCTTGATACAATTATTACCACAGCAATCAATGAATGCAGAAGACGAACTTTAAAGCATATAGTTCTTCCTCCAAATGAAAACTTCAAAGTTGAATATGTGAAAGACAAACCATGGGGAGCATATAACTGGTACAAAGGAAACTATTTCAGCCTTATTCAAATAAATACAGATCTACCTGCAGATATAGATAGGGCGATTGGTTTAGCCTCACACGAAGGTTATCCAGGTCATCATGTTTTCAATGTTTTACTTGAGAAAAACTTAGTTAAGAACCGGAACTGGGTCGAGTTTTCCGTTTATCCATTATTCAGTCCAATTTCTCTTCTGGCCGAAGGAACTGCAAACTATGGAGTCAATGTTATTTTTCCGGGGAATGATAGGACAGAATTCGAGAGAAAAGTTCTGTTCCCGCTTGCCGGTTTAAATACTGCCGATGCCGATCTTTATTACAAAATTCTAAACTTGTTAAAAGAACTGTCCTACGCCGGTAATGAAGCAGCGAGAAATTATTTAGATGGTAAAAGGACAAAGGATCAGACTATTGCTTACCTTCAAAAATATCTTCTCTTCACAAAAGAGAAAGCCGAGAAGAGACTTGCATTTATAGAGCAATACAGAAGCTACGTGATTAATTATAATCTTGGTGAGGATATCGTTAAAAATTATATTGAGAAAAACGGTGGAACCATTGAAAACCCCGAACGAAGATGGAAACTTTTCAAGCAATTAATTTCTCTTCCCCAAACTCCTTCAGAATTGAAGTGATCAACCTGAAAAATATTTTTTCAAAGCAGATTTCAAATACACGAATCCTTCCTGGAACAAAGAAACTTCATAGAAGATTTCTGCTATAATCTCCCTGCTCACTTTTTTAAAATCTTTTTCTACAGGAATAATGCACAGACCACCCAGATCTATAGAAGCAGGACTTACCATAATTTTTTCTTTACTTTCAAGGTAGTAGTGTGACGATCGGTGCTTGTTTCTTAAAAAGATAATTATTCGCCAACCGAATTCCTTTTCATAATTGCTAATGATGTTCATCATAGGTTCTTCTTTGTTGCTATTCAGAGAAGTATATACATTATAGAATTTATAGAAAATCTCATTCAACAGTTTTGAATCCCTTGCTTCAAAACTTATAAATTTTCTCAGGCCATCATCAACTGCCGAAATGATAAGATTGCTTGTTTCAGTTAAAATTTCCCCGTACTCATTTTTCAGATAATTAAATTCATCTTCAACCGGCATAAAATTTTTTGTGCCCGCTTGAAAGTGCAGATGATCCGGGGCAGAAGCACCACACTTAGGTCCATTATATATAACCGAATATTTAGCTGATAATTTTCGAGTGATTTCAACCAGGTCTTCAAAAGATGAAAGGATTTCTTGTGGTTGATGTTCCAGTGAAGCAATTGTAAAATGTTCGGGGAAAATCGGGTAAGGATTACAAAGGATTAAATACTTTCTTAAAATTCCTATCCCCTTTTGTGCTTCCGGGAGATTTTCTGCACAGAGAAAACATTCACGCTCATTAATTGATTCTTTATCTACCTCTGCGGATGTAGATTTTAATCTGCCTGGATTAAATTGAACCAGCACTTTAAAGCCGCTATACCAAAAAGATTTTGTTTTTACTGTAGCAAGACTTTTATAACCTTTTTTTAGCTGAACCCAATTTTCCAATTGCAGTTTAAGTAAACGTTCGGAAGCATTTGCAAATTCATCTGCATTTATGATCTCGGATATTTTGTTGTCTTTAATTAAATGTAATTCGATTAACTTTCTATTGTTATTCATTAATTAGCTTTAAAATCTTTTAAACTATTTATTTTTTGTCTTGCAATAATTTCTTTTGTTCTCAGTGAGTCCTTGTAAAAATTATTTTCATTTTCTTTATGAATGCTTAATCCTGAATCCGTGTTCCCTTCCCAGCGTCTGCACAAGTAAACAGGTTCGTAAATTCTCCCGATTTTATACTCACGGGAAATTTGTAGAGCAACCGCATAGTCTTCTCCGTAACTAACATCCGGAAATTTTATTTTCCTGATTATCGGTGTATAGAAAGCCCGTGGAGCACCAAGCCCGTTTATTCTAAGTGCATTGTTATGTCCGTTCTCATCAGTCCATTCTTTGTGATCGATAAGTCCCGGGGGGATTTCATTCTTTTCAAAATCAGTAAGCCTGTAACTTCCAATAACCATTGCACATTTCTTTTCATAAAATTTGTCGATCATTTTCTGCAGTGTGTGAAAATCCTGATAAATATCATCGCTATCAAGCTGGACTGCAAATCTACCGCACAGAGGATGCGAGATGCCTTCGTTCCAGCAACCACCTATTCCCGGGTTTTTACTTTCGGGAATAATATGAACAACTCTCTTTTCTTTCCGCAAAACGTCTTTGAGAATTTCCGTTGTCGAATCGGTTGAATGATTATCGATTACAATTATATTAAACAAAAAATTTGTTTTCTGATTCATTGCGGAGTTGAGAGCATCTATTATGGTTTTCTCGCGATTCTTTACCGGTATAATCACTGATGCTTCAATATTAAAATGTTCTTTACTAAAATCAACTGAACGGGAAATGGGCTGAAGGTAAGCATTAATTTCTTTCAGATGAAAAGTTGCGGCTATTTCCATTTCCAACTGGACGTACTGGTTTTTAGGATCAACATAATCAAATTGTCTTTCTCCTGATTTTGCAATTTCCGCTTTCTTTACACTGTATAAAAACTCCGGAATGCGCGTAATGGAATATTTCTCGGCAACAAATAACCTTAATGCGTAAAATCCGGCGAATTTAAAATAATTTTGCCGATGAGAAAATTCACCCAATTGTTTTTTATTAAATAACATTATTGATCCGAAATCGAAATCATTCCTGATGCTACCTGGTTGATAATCAATTAACGGATGCTCTACTAATGAGTTATCTTCTTCATCGTAGAAATCAGAATAAACAATACCTGCGGGTTGTTCCTCTGCAATTTCAAGAAATCTTATTGTTGATTCTTCTTTTATATCAATATTCTTATCTCCAAAAATTATCAAAGCAAAATCTTCAGCACATTTTTCGTTTATTGTCTTAACTGTATCGCTGCTATGAATAAAATCGGTTTTTATTACTTTTTTATCATTAAAGTATTTATTGGATATAAAACTTGAAATCACAAAAATCTCTTTTATTAATCGAACGGAATTTAGTTTCGAAATATTATAACGAACTGATTGTTCATTATCAGAAATAATAAAAGCACTTATGGTTTTGTTCATCAGCTTTTAAATTAAAAATACTTTAATAAATTTTTTTGATTTTTGCTCCCGAAAAGTAATGGAGCAGGATTTCATCGAACTGGTAACCTTGAGCAGCCATTACCGCTCCCCCAATCTGGCATAATCCAACTCCATGCCCCCAGCCGGCACCATGAATAATAAATTTAACCGGCGCTTCTATTTTATCCAAAATCTTATCAACAACGAAAGCAGAACTGTAAAGATGGCTTTTCGATAACACTCTTCTGATCTCAAGTTCTTTACCTATAGTTAATGTTTTTTGGGATCCGACAATTTTCAGCCTGATGAGTCTTGCCGATGCACCTCTTTCTACCGGGATAAGATCGAGAATATCGCCGAAGTCGATTCCACTTTTTTCTTTGATTATAGAGGATAATTCTGCTTGTTTGTATTCAACCTTCCATCTGAAAAAATCTACTGTTTCCTGATCGTAATCTATTAGAATTTGCGAAAGTATTGTTTTATCGGAAGTGTTACAAAAAGCCGGAGGATTACCAGTTATCCATTTCCTTGCATTTTCTTCAATAGCTAAATCCAGATCAAAGTTATCCGGTATATATTTATAATCAATTATTGATTTTAGGAATGAATGCTTAACAGGTTCCCATGTATTTTCAAAATTTTCAGTTCTGCCGCCGCACGATTTTGAGTACCTTGCATCGCAGATTTTGTTATCACTTAAAATAACCAATCCGCGGGTTTGCTCTACCGCTTCTCTTGCATTGCGTGTTGTTACTTTTGTAATACCCTGGAATCTCTGGCAATGATCATCGGCACAAACATCAAAATATTTGTGCTTTTCTCTTCCATACCAACGGATTATTTCATCATCAGAAATTTTATTTGCACTTTTCTGATCATTATTTTTTTTAGATCTATCTTTTTCCAATTGTGCAAGAACCCAGCTTCGTGCAACAACTGTTTGAGCTTTAAGCGATTGAATCGAACCTTTTGCACTCATCTCTGATGAGATAACCGAAATAAGATAATCTTCAAGTGGAAGAATATTTATAATAATAATATTGTCTCCATCCCTTAGAAGCTTTAAAGAATGACTAAAGCGCTGCCTTTCTTTCCGTTGCCAGTGAAAATCTACGCCGATAGTTACATCTTTTATAAGAAATGATTCCAGTGAGGGTGTCTGTGGAGTAAAGATAATTTCTTTTTTAACTTCAAGATTGGATGCGGTACTTTTACAAGTTATAACATCTTCCTTAACTTCAGCGGTAAATACTCCGCTGAATGGCCTTTTATAACCCGCAGCAGCAAAATTACCGTAAAGTTCAAAATTGATTTTCTTATCAGTTAAAATACCTACGCTTAAAAGCGGTTCTTCCCGAATCAACATTCTAATATGTACACCAAAATTTATTCACTTAGAAAATCGCCATTATCGAAATATAAATAAACGAATTTTTTAATGTGCTGCAATGCATTTATGCACATGGAATCTTATTTCTATTCTCGGTAACTTCACAATTGTTTAATCGACCGATTTTTTAAGTTAAATGTTATTAAATGAATTGATTTAATTGATTACTTAAAAGATTTGTAAATTAAAATTACGAAACAAAAGATATTTCAATGCAAAGAAATTTAATAATCATTTACCTGCTTATATTTCTCTCGGTTATTATCCTCCTGAAGATGTTAGGAGTAATATGGATTTCCAATAATGAACTTCTTGGTTATGCTCTTATTGTGTATGGTTTAAGTTTGTTTTATTCTTCTTTTATCCATAAAAGGAAAATATTCTTATTCATCGGTTCAGTTCTTTTTTTAGCCGGTTTACTCCTATTCGTAATAGAAAATTTTGAATTTGAAAACACCGACCGATTAATACTTCCCTCTTCTGTTTTCGTTTTATCAATCAGTTCATTTATGGTTTACTTATCAGATACTCAACAAAAACTGATTGGCTACTTATCTGCAATTCTTCTAGCTGCGGGAATGGGGATTACCGCTTTGATAAGTACTCAGGGAATTCCTGGTTTCTTTGGAAACGTAGTAGCGGTAGCAGGAAAATACTGGACGATTATTGTAATACTTATTATTGTTATTATCCTGGTGAGCAAGGAATCTCAAGAAAAAGATCAGGAAAAATGAAAGCATCCTGATTTCACAACGGAAAGTACCCCTTAAGTAATATCTAAACGATTAGAAATATCCGGATGAATTTCCTGTGATCCGATCAGTTTGTTCAGCCTATCTATTTCATTTTTGTTTTGTTGTATTTCTTCCGAAAATTTGAAATACATAAAGGCAAGAACAAGTAAAGTTATAATAAAGAGAACTATCGACGTTATCATTCCCAGTTTATCTCTTTTCTGCTTAACTTCCGGAGCTTTTTCTTCAACCGGCGGGGTTTTGGAAACATGGCTTTTAACATTCCTGTTTTCAAATTCTTTTCGCGATAATCTCTGTGTTGGTCCCCGGCTTACTCTATCGGGTTTTAATTCTTCAACTTTCTTTTCATCTACCGTTTTTTTTCTTTCCTGTTCCGGTAGTTGCTCTCTCTGCCGTTCCTGCTCTGTTAATGGAATATGCGGCATACCGTAATCTTTAAAAGAAATGCCCTTCTTCGTACTACTTTTAATTTCAGGAATTATATCATCAATTTTTATATCAGGATCTGTATTGGTGATTTCGTCCGGCTCTTCTTTTTCTATTATTTGCTCAGGCGGTTCTTTTAACTCAGTTGAATCAGTTAAATTAATCTCTTCCGGAATATCCTCAGGTCTAACTTCTGATTCATTTTCCAGATTGATTTCAGATTCAATTTCCGGTTCTGTTTCAGATTCCTGCACGGGCTCAACTTCTGGTTCTGCATCAATTTCGGGCTGTGGCTCTATCTCCGGCTCCGGTTCAGGCATTTCTAAAGCTCTCCGCTCTTCTTCCAACTGGCGAAGTTTTTCGGCAACGTTATCTTTTACGTCCTGATCCGGATTTTCTGTATCGAGGAGAGTAGGAAGAAATGCAACTAAGTTCTGGTATTGTCCTAGTTCCTGCCATGGAAAATCATCATCTTCATCCATTAACCTGTTCATCACAGAGTCATCTTCCGGATCTAAACAACCTAATGCTTTTGCCTGGATTAAGTCTTTTGCCTGTACGTTATTCATATTTCTATGCCCCCGTAATCAAATTATGTTTTAGACTAGTCAAAGCAACTTTTATCTTCGACTTTACTGTTGGCAAAGGGATGTTCAGTTTTTTTGCAATCTCGTTTTCCGTTTTTCCTTCGTAATAAGCAAGATAAAGAACATATTGCTGAGCATCGGTTAAATCATTCAAAGCTCCTTCAAAGTTTTCCTTGACCGAAAGCGCATTGTTCAAATCAAGCGGATCAATAAATTTGGAAAGCCGCGGAATTACATAATCATTTTCATAATCGTCATTATACTCCGGCAACTCTTCAGTCGATTCGTCTCTTCTCTTCCTGTCTATAGCTTTATTTCTTGCCAGTGTGATTAGCCAGGTGTAAACATTGTTGATTGGCAAATCGATCTTTCTACTTTTTTCCCACACAATTACGAAGATATCTGTAAGTACTTCCTCGGCAATTTTCTGATCAGCAACTATTTTCTTTATCAAAGTATATAATATCGGCGAGTAACGGTCGTACAACTCTTCCAGCGATTTGGAATCGTACTCACTCACTTTTTGCATTAACTGGCTGTCTGTAAACGATTTATAATCTTCCAAACGGATTGCCTTAACTATTTATGCTTTTCTTTTGTTTAAAAGTACACCTACTGCATAAGAAAATCAATTATACATAGTTAATAAAAGAAAATTTAATTGTCACATTGGGGAGCAAAAAGGCCTTAATAAGTCCGGTTCAGGGTTAGTTCTTAATTTATTATCTTTGATGATTAATAAAAGAAAAAATCTAAAATGACCTCAAAAGAAATCAGACAACAATTCCTGGATTTTTTTAAAAACAAAGAACATAAAATTGTTCCAAGCGCACCTGTTGTGCCGTTTGATGACCCTACTCTTCTCTTTACTAACGCTGGAATGAACCAGTTCAAAGATGTTTTTCTCGGTACCGGTAAAAGAGATTATAAACGTGCTGCTGATACACAAAAATGTATTCGCGTAAGCGGCAAACACAACGATCTTGAAGAAGTAGGGCACGATACTTATCATCACACTTTTTTTGAAATGCTTGGTAACTGGTCGTTTGGAGATTATTATAAAGCTGAAGCAATAGAATGGGCATGGGAGCTTCTTACGAAAGTCTGGAAACTTCCAAAAGAAAGACTATGGGCAACAGTTTATAAAGATGATGATGAATCTTTTGAATTTTGGAAATCGAAAACGGATATTAACCCGAAACACGTTTTAAAATTTGGAGAGAAAGACAACTTCTGGGAAATGGGAGAAACCGGACCCTGCGGACCATGTTCCGAAATTCATATAAATCTTGGAGATGATTATGAGAATCCAAAACTAGTAAATGCCGGCCTTCCTGATTGTATTGAAATCTGGAACCTTGTTTTTATTCAATATAATCGCGATGAAAATGGGAAACTGCATGATCTTCCTTTAAAACATGTTGATACGGGAATGGGGTTTGAAAGGGTATGCGCAGTTCTCCAAAAGAAGGACTCTAATTACGATACCGATGTGTTCTCACCATTAATTAAAGAAGTTGAAAAGATTTCTAAGAAAAAGTATGAAATAGAAGAAGATAAAATTTCAATGCGTGTAATAGCAGATCATATTCGCACATTAACTTTTGCCATCGCCGATGGTGCAGTACCCGGTAATGAAGGTAGAGGATATGTTTTAAGAAGAATCCTAAGAAGAGCCGCACGTTACGGAAGAAAACTTGATCTTCATAAACCGTTCCTTTTTAAGCTTGTTGATGTTCTTGTTAAAACGATGAGTAATGTCTTTTCGGAAATAAAAGAAAAAA
>JAJDNK010000281.1 GCA_022340715.1 bacterium BMS3Abin03
GAAGAAGCAAAAAAGTTAATTGATAGTGCAAGTGCAGAGATTGACAGGAAGAAAAACGCTGCTTTCGAGCAGTTGAAAAATCAGGTTGCAGAAATTTCCTTAAATGCAGCTGGAAAAATTATGAGAGAAAATCTAAGTACTGAGAAAAACAAAAAGATTGTTAATGAGTATTTGAAAGAGATTAGTAAGAATTAATAATGTCTGATTCAAAAGTTGCATATAGATACGCTTCTTCTTTACTGGATACGGCTATTGAGAAAGATATTCTCGAAAAGGTATTTAAAGATATAAAGTTGCTGATTGAAAGCCTGCATATTAGCGGTGAACTAAAAAGAACAGTCGAAAGCCCGGTTATCAAACCGGAATTGAAGTTCTCTATTCTGAATGAAATATTTTCGAAGAAGATGAATAAAGAAACATTAAAATTTATTCACTTTGTAATTAATAAAAACCGTGAAGAAGTTCTCTATTCAATAGCAGAGAAATTTATTGATCTTAGGAACGAGTATCTTGGAATCGTAGAACTCGATGTTAAAACGGCATTTAAATTTGATGATGATCAAAAAAAATCTTTGATTAAAAAATTTGAAAAGGTTTTAAATAAAACGGTAAATATAAAATTGGAAATTGATGATTCAATTATAGGTGGATTTGTTGCACAAGTTGGTGATACTGTTTATGATGCATCTTTAAAGCACCAGTTGGAACGACTAAAAAAAGAATTTGGACAGGGAAACATTTCCCTAAACTAAAAAGAATTTAGAGGAATAATAATTATGTCTGAAGTTAGACCGGACGAAATAAGCGCGATTTTAAGAAAACAATTATCCGGTTTTGAGAGTGAAGCCGATATTTATGATGTGGGAACAGTACTGCAGGTCGGTGACGGTATTGCTCGTGTTTACGGGCTTGGACAGGTAATGTTAAGCGAATTAGTTGAATTTCCGAACGATGTGATCGGTATGGTTCTGAATCTTGAAGAGGATAGTGTTGGCTGCGCATTATTTGGTGAAAGTTCTCTTGTTAAAGAAGGCGACACTGTTAAACGAACAAAAAGAGTTGCTTCTCTTCAGGTGGGTGAAGAGATGCTGGGAAGAGTTATAAATCCTCTTGGTCAGCCAATAGATGGTAAAGGAGCAATAAATTCTAAAAAATATCTTCCTATAGAAAGAAAAGCTCTTGGAGTAATTCAACGGCAGCCAGTTAAGGAACCTTTGCAAACAGGTATCGCTGCAGTTGATTCGATGATTCCTATTGGTCGTGGTCAGCGTGAATTGATAATTGGTGACAGGCAAACAGGTAAAACTGCTGTTGCTATTGATGCGATTATTAATCAAAAAATTACACATACGGATGAAGCTAAAGAGCTAGGAATAAAACCGGTCTATTGTGTTTATGTGGCCGTCGGTCAGAAGAGTTCCACAGTTGCACAGGTCGTTGCAAAGCTTCAGGAACATGGAGCAATGGATTATACAACTATTGTTGTAGCTTCTGCCTGGGAACCGGCACCACTGCAATTTATAGCACCTTATTCAGGTGCTACTCTTGGTGAGTATTTTCGTGATAACGGTAAACACGCACTTGTAGTTTATGATGATCTATCAAAACAAGCTGCAGCTTATCGTGAATTATCTTTACTTTTAAGAAGACCGCCGGGACGCGAAGCTTATCCAGGTGATGTGTTTTATCTTCACTCAAGACTTTTGGAACGAGCTTCAAAACTAAGTGAAGACATGGGCGGTGGTAGTCTTACCGCTTTGCCAATTATCGAAACCCAGCAGGGTGATGTTTCTGCATACATTCCAACTAATGTTATATCGATTACTGACGGACAGATTTATCTTGAATCTAATCTGTTTAATGCAGGGGTCAGACCTGCAATAAACGTCGGTATATCAGTATCACGTGTTGGTGGCAATGCACAGATCAAAGCTATGAAGAAAGTTGCAGGAACATTGAAACTTGACCTTGCACAGTACAGGGAACTTGAAGCTTTTGCCAAATTTGGTTCTGATCTGGATAAAGCAACTCAAAAAACTTTGGCTAAGGGTGCAAGATTAGTTGAGCTCTTAAAACAGGATCAATATACTCCTATGCCTGTTGAGAGAATGGTTGTTGCTATTTATGCAGGTACTAATGGTTATATGGATAACATTCCTGTACCGGATATAAAAAGATTTGAGAAAGAAATCTTAGAGTATATAGAAGTAAAACATAGTGGGATATATGATGTGATTAAGAAAGAAAAAGTAATTAGTGATGACACCGCTGGAAAGTTAAAGATCGCAGCGGAAGAATTTCTTAAAGTATTCAAGAAAAGTGCTTAATTACTAGATCCAAATGGCAACGTTACGAGACATAAAAAGAAGAATTGTTGGAGTAAAAAGTACTCAGCAAATTACAAAAGCTATGAAAATGGTGGCTGCTGCACGGTTAAGAAGAGCGCAGGCAAACATTATTAATGCAAGACCTTATGCTGATAAAATTGCTTCGATGATTTCAATATTGCCAACTGCAGATGATAAGGCATCAAATATTTATTTCTCATCAGGAGAAGTTAAAAACGTTGCTCTTGTTGTTATCACTGCCGACCGGGGACTTTGTGGAGCTTTTAATCAAAATATAATTAAAGAAGCTGAGAAATATATAGATGATGAGTTGAAACCAAATCATATTAATTCCAAGATATATTGTGTCGGAAAGAAAAGCGCCGATTACTTTGTTAAAAGAGATTACGATGTTCTGAAAACTGATACAGGCGTATTTACTTCTTTGAATTATTCTTCTGCTTTGAGAATTTCTGATATTGCTATTTTGAAGTTTCTTGATAAAACATTTGATAAAGTAATATTGGTCTATAATACTTTCATTTCGATAATTCAACAGAAAGTGGTAGTAAAACAATTATTGCCTATAAAAGTTGAAGACAAACATGGTGAACAGAATGTTGATGATGCCGACTATATCTATGAACCTGTCAGAAATTATATATTCGAATATCTTATTCCAAAATATTTAAAAGCCCAGGTTTGGAGGGCATTACTTGAATCAAACGCAGCAGAATTGAGTGCAAGAATGACTGCGATGGACAATGCAACTACAAATGCTGAAGAGATGATTAAATCATTGAATCTGAAGTATAATAAGGAAAGACAGGCTGCGATTACAAAAGAGATTCTGGAAATTGTATCTGGTGCGAATGCTCTAAGAGCCAGTTCACAGTAATAATTGATTTTTATTGAAGTACCTCGTTAGATAACTACCAATGTTTGAAGACTTATCCCTAAAATTAGAAACTGCTCTTAAGAAAGTAAGAGGGCAGGGCAGACTTTCGGAAAAAAATATTTCTGATACGTTAAGAGAGATAAGGCGTGTTCTTTTAGATGCTGATGTGAATTACAAGGTAGCTAAAGAATTTATAGAGGATGTATCTGCTAAAGCACTGGGAAAAGAGGTTTTAGCTTCAATATCGCCGGGTCAGTTGATAACAAAAATAATCTATGATGAACTGACAAAACTTTTAGGTGGTGATCAGAAAGATTTAAAAATAAATGCATCCGGTTTAACCAGTATATTAATAGTTGGTTTGCAAGGTTCCGGGAAAACTACTTTTTCAGCAAAACTTGCTAAGAGGCTTAAGGGAAATAAAAGACGAGTTTTATTGGTGGCTGCAGATGTTTACAGACCGGCAGCCATTGAACAATTGAAGTTGCTTGGTCAACAAGTTAGCGTGGAAGTGTTTTCTTTAACTGAACCTGATGCAATAAAAGTTGTTAAAGATTCTCTGCATTTTGCTAAGGAAGAACGTTTCGATACAATAATAATTGACACAGCCGGTCGTTTGCATGTAGATGATAAAATGATGCAGGAGGTTTCAGAAATAAAAGAAATTGTGAAACCGACCGAAATTCTCTTTGTGGTCGATTCTATGACAGGGCAGGATGCGGTAAATTCTGCAAAATCTTTTAACGAAACTATAGATTTTGACGGAATTGTTCTAACGAAACTTGATGGTGATGCTCGTGGAGGTTCAGCTCTTTCAATTCGTTCGGTAGTTGGAAAACCTATAAAATTCAGCAGTAATGGTGAAAAATTAGACTCTTTAGAGGTTTTCCATCCTGACAGACTGGCATCACGAATTCTGGGTAAAGGTGATGTTGTTTCCCTTGTTGAGAGAGCCCAGCAGAATTTTGATGAAATTGAGGCTGAAAAGCTTGAAGAAAAACTACGGAAAAATAAATTTGATTTTAATGATTTTCTTAAGCAAATTAAAGTGATTAAGAATATGGGTTCTTTGTCATCCTTGCTGGGGATGATTCCCGGTATGGGATCGCAGTTGAAAAACGCCCATATTGATGATAATGCTCTTGTAAAAGTTGAAGCAGTTATCAGATCTATGACGAAAGATGAAAGAGAAAATCCTAAAATTTTGAATGGGAGCCGTAGAAAGCGTATTGCACGCGGAAGCGGTACTTCCATTCAGGATGTAAACAGAATGTTAAAACAATTTAACGAAATGCAAAAAATGATGCGTCGTTTTTCTAAAGGAGGAACCGGCAGATCATCTTTGCGTAATTTAAAATTTAATTAATGTAAAGTTAGAAACCGGAGGTTAAAGTAATTTGGCAGTTAAGTTAAGATTAAGAAGAATGGGTAAAAAGAAGCAGCCTATTTATAAAATTGTTGCTGCAGACGCAAGATCCCCACGTGACGGTAGATTTTTAGAAATGCTCGGTTTGTATAATCCGTTAACTAATCCGCACACTGTAGATGTTAAGGAAGATCGAGTAATATACTGGTTGAATAACGGCGCTCAGCCAACTCATACAGTAAAAAGTCTGTTGCGTCAAAAAGGTATTACACTCAAAAACGAATTGACAAAGCGAGGAGTTGCTGAAGATAGAATTGAATCGGAATTAGCTGACTGGAATAAGTTAAAGGAAGCAAGTCGTAGTCGCAAAACTCAAAAGAAAAAGATTTCAAGGAAAGCCAAAGCTAAGGTAGAGGCATCTGATGATTCTGCTAAAGCTGAAACAGTTTCTCAGGATAACTCTGAAAAACAAAATGAAGCTGAAGCTGAAAAAAGTACGGCGGAAGTAAAGGGTGCTGCTTCTGATGAAAAAGAGTCTAAAAAGGAATAAATTAATTCCTTTTATTGCAAATTTTTCTTCTGTACGAATAACTCTAAAATGCTCCCGGCTCAATAAAGGAGGCTCTGTTTTATGAAAGAGTTTATAGAGTATATCGCAAAACATCTTGTTGATAATCCGGACAAGGTTGAGGTTGAGGAGAAAACACCGGAAGATAATAAAGTAGTGCTTTCTCTTAAAGTCCAGTCAGATGATGTGGGCAAAGTTATAGGAAAACAGGGAAAAACAGCTCAGGCGATGCGTACTCTTTTAACAGCTATCGCTGCAAAAGAAGGACAACGTGCAATTCTTGAAATTTTAGACTAAAGATAAACTTCAAGAATTATGTGAAGGACTTTTTCCTTATTGCAAAAATAGTTTCTCTTTATGGGAAAAATGGTTTTGTAAGAATTGAAACTTATTCAGATTATCCGGAACGGTTTTTTCAGTTAGATGAAGTTTTTGTTGATTTTTGGGATCAGAAAAAAAAGTTATCTGTTGAGAAAGTTAATGATCGGGGAAAGTTTTTAACCTTAAAGTTTAAGAATTTTAACGACGAACGCGAAGCTGGTATTTTTTTAGGCAGAGATATTTATGTGAAAGAAAATGATCTTGTTAAGCTGCCTGAAGGCAGCTATTTTATTCATGATCTTATAGGCAGTAAGGTTTATCAGGGTAGAAAGAAGATTGGAATTATAACCGATGTTATTCAACCCCCTGCCAATGATGTGATTGTTATACAAGGGGAAAAAAAGAAAGAAATACTTATTCCCTTAGTTCTTGAATTTATTGAAGAATTCGATCCTGAGAATAAAAAATTAGTTTTGAAAGAAGAAGTAGTTTACGATGATGAGGATTGATATTATTACAGGTGTTCCCGATTTATTAGTAAGTCCTTTGAACACAAGTATATTGAAAAGAGCTCAGGATAAGGGTAAAGTTGAAATTGTTATTAACAATTTGCGTGATTATGCATTTAACAAGCATCGGCAGATTGATGATAAACCCTTTGGCGGCGGACCAGGAATGGTACTTAAGCCAGAGCCGTTCTTTGAGTGTATTGACAAGCTATCAGGTGAACGTAAATATGATCACATCATTTATACTACACCAAAAGGCAAGCTGTTCGATCAGAATATGGCAAACAAAATTTCTCTTGCTGGAAATCTGATCATCATTGCGGGACATTATAAAGAAATCGATGACAGAGTAAGAGAGCATTTTGCAACTGATGAGATTTCTATTGGAAACTTTGTATTAACAGGAGGAGAGTTACCTGCTCTTGTTATAATCGATGCAATAGTAAGACTACTACCCGGCGTTTTGAACGATAGTGAAGCGGCATTAAATGATTCGTTCCAGGATGGAGAAGTTATTGAAGCACCTCATTATACAAGACCTGCTGAATACAGAGGTTTAAAAGTTCCCGAGGTTTTACTTTCGGGAAATGATAAAGAAATTAAAAAATGGAAAGATGAACAATCTAAAATACTTACAAAAAAATGGCGAGAGTATAATTCAGCTAAAGGCTGAAAAGCCTCTAGCTTAAAATAATGGAGTTAGCGATGGTTGACATAAATAAAGTAGTACCTGATCAGATTAGAACAGATATTCCAAAATTCCGTTCTGGAGATCATATAAAGGTACATGTTAGAGTAATTGAAGGTGACAAGGAGAGAATTCAGCCCTTTGAAGGAGATGTTATCAGTGTTCGCGGTGCAGGTATTAACAGAACCTTTACTGTTCGAAAAATTTCCAGCGGCGTTGGAGTTGAAAGAATATTCCGATTGAACTCACCTAAGATTGCAAAAATAGATCTGCTTAAGCAGGGCGACATAAGAAAAGCAAAATTGTTTTATCTGAGAAATCTCTCAGGTAAAGCTGCCCGTATAAAATCAAAATAAGCTTGAGTACAAAGTTAATAAGCCGCTCTCAGAAGCGGCTTTTTTAGTTATGAATAAAATTTTCTTCCCTAACAATATCTTTTCAAAAATTTTATCCGGTACATTGGATAAAACGGTACAGAATTCGATTAACTTATTACCTTCTGCTTCATTAACAAAAAAACTCTTGGAAGATTTTTCAACTGTTGCTTTGATTCCTACTTCTGATATTATAACAAACAAAGAACTTTACATTTCGGGAAAGATTGGTATTTCGTTCGAAGGTCCTTTGTGCAGCAGCTATATTTTTTATGAAAAAGATAAAGACGTTATAAACGGCCTTAAACTCTACGGTGATGCTTCGACAATGGAAGTGATATTCGGAAAAATTTTATTCAAAGAACTATACAACACTAATGTGGAAATAACTTTGACCACAGACAAAACAAACTTGGGAAATAGTAACTATATTATTACGGGCGACTATAATTTCCTGGAATCAAAATTCAAAAGTGGAATCAGCTTCGCTGAGGAAATTGTCGATATGATCTCGGCACCTTTTGTAAATTATGTTCTCGCTTCCCAGGATAGAGATAAATTGATTGAGGTATCTGAAAGTATTATCGAAAAAATTTCTAATATCAGCATGGGTGATTTTCCTATTCCAAATGAATTACCACAGGAAAGCTATAGTTTTATAAAAGAAAATATTTCAAAGGTTTTTTATTCTTTGGCTGATCAGGATATCGAGGGAATAAATCAGTTAATCCGCTTACCATTCTATCACGGAATGCTTAAAGATATAATTGAAGTTAATTTTGTGCAATGATAGAAATGTAGGGATGATCCGGCAAGTCATCCCTGCACAACAAATACGAATAGAGCTGATTACGCTTCTACATGGCTTACACTTAAGATGTTTTGGTTTTCACTCATCTTTTTAAGCATTTCTGCTGTAACAGGATTTTTTAATTTCATTGTGCAGCAAGCCACAACCCCACCATCAAATATCAGATTTTCAATTTCTTCGATATTTATATTGTTGTCTTTTATCAGATCAAGAACAGAGGCAAGTACTCCTGGCTTATCATAATGCTTAACAACAAGTTGGTAACGTGCGTCGGTAAGTTTTGCTCTGTTAACCCAGTGATCTATTATTCCACTGCGTGTGAAATGTCTTATAATATTTACAGTTTCTTCAGCAACTGCATCCTGTGCCTGTTCTGTAGAAGCACCGATATGATGAGTCACATAAATGTTCGGATTATCCTGCAGAGTAGATTTAACCTCTCCTGACTTACTTTCAGGTTCGCCTTTGAATACATCTAATGCCACCCTCAGGTTTTTCTCTTTAATTGCTTCAATCAAATCTTCCTCGACTATTATATCCTGCCTGGAAGTATTAATGAGCAAAGCCCCGTCTTTCATGTATTTAAACATATTTTTATTAAATAATCCTTTGGTCTCGGGCGTAGCAGGAAGATGAATTGTAATTATATCGCATAATGGTAAAAGCTGATCCATTTCCGAAAAGTCTTTTATTTGAACGCCTTCAATTCTAGTAATATCCTTACCGTAAACACTCATTCCGAAAGCAATAGCACGCTTTGCTACTTCTTTACCGATTGCACCAACACCGATAATACCAAGTGTCTTTCCTTTAAGTCCTTTACCTTTTGAGTATTTGTTTTTATTCCAGACTCCATTCCGAAAATCGATTACGTTATCAGGTATCAACCGATCAAGTGAAATCATTAAGCCGAAAGCAAGTTCGGCTACAGCAACTGCGTTCATACCTGGACAATTTGCAACATAGATGCCTTTCCTATTAGCTGCCTGAATGTTAATGTTGTTTACGCCTGATCCCGCCCTTATTATAAGATTAAGATTGCTGCTGTTTTTTATGGTTTCTTCACTAACAACAGTTGAGCGTACAACAAGAATGTCTGTCTCTTTAGCTGCCTCAACAAGATCTTTTTCTCCCAGTTTTGGTTCGTAAGTTACATCGAGATCAAGGTCTTTCATTTGATTGATGTATTTTTCAGGAAATTTATCTGCAATTAATACTTTCAGTTTCATTTGGTTTTTCTCCTTTTATGGTATTCCTGGAAATGATTCCACAAATTTTATTTTTAAATCAGCGAATGAATCTACTATTTGTACTTTCAGGTCCGGAAATGAACCTACAATTTGCCACTCTCCACATTTATCAGGGAATGATTCTACAATTTTAACTTCGAGATCGGCAAAAGAATCTACTATCTGAATTTTGATATCCGGAAACGAGTCTACGAACTGAATTTTACCGTAAAGCTTGTATCCGTTAAAAGTACAATCGTCTTCATTTATTTGATTTTCACTTTGCGGGTAAATTAATGATGTAAAAAAAATCAATTTAAAAAAGAAAAAGAAAAGATGATTTTTTTTAATAAGTTTGTTCATTTTATTTATTTAACGTCGGAATTTTCACATTCCATTTTTTAGCATTATTAATTGCCTGATCGTAACCGGCATCGGCGTGACGAACAATGCCCATTCCCGGATCGTAAGTAAGCACACGCTCTAATCTTCTTTCAGCATCCTTGGTTCCATCTGCAACAATAACCATACCCGCGTGAATTGATTTTCCGATTCCAACACCGCCGCCGTGATGAACAGAAACCCAGCTTGCACCACCAATTGCATTCATTAAAGCATTAAGAATCGGCCAGTCGGCAATTGCATCGCTGCCATCCTTCATTCCTTCAGTTTCACGGTTTGGTGATGCAACAGAACCGCAATCGAGATGATCTCTTCCGATTACAATAGGTGCTTTAACCTTTCCTGTGGCAACAAGATCATTAAATATTTTTCCCATTTTTGCTCTATCACCGTAACCTAACCAGCAAATTCGGGCTGGTAATCCCTGGAAGTGAACTTTCTTTTGTGCAAGGTCGATCCAGTTACAAAGAGCTTTGTTTTCTGGAAAAGTTTGTTTGATTGCTTTATCAGTTGCATAAATATCATTTGGATCGCCGGAGAGAGCAGCCCAACGGAAAGGACCTTTCCCATCACAGAATAACGGACGAATAAATTCAGGCACAAAACCGGGAATATCAAATGCATTCTTTACACCGTTTTCTTTTGCTTCACCGCGTATGTTGTTTCCGTAATCAAAAGTGATTGCACCTTGTTTTTGCAATTCAAGCATAGCTACCAAATGCTGAACGATAGTTTTACGAGATTCTGAGATGTACTTTTCAGGATTAGATTTTCTTAATTTGATTGCTTCTTCAAGATTCATACCCATTGGAACATAACCCTTAAGAACATCGTGGGCAGATGTCTGATCTGTAAGAACATCAGGTATAATTTTTCTTTTTAATATTTCAGGATGAATCTCTCCGGCATTTCCGATCAGACCAACCGATAAAGCTTTTCCTTTTTCTTTTGCCCCAAGAACTTTATCTAATGCTTCATCAAGGTTATCAGTCATGACATCAAGATATCCGGTATCCAATCTTTTTTGTATCCGGTTTTTATCTACTTCGATTCCAAGAAATGCTGCCCCGTTCATTGTAGCGGCTAATGGTTGAGCTCCACCCATTCCACCTAGGCCAGCTGTTAAAATAAATTTTCCTTTTAGTGTTCCATCAAAATATTTTCTTGCACACTCCGCAAAGGTTTCATAAGTACCCTGTAAAATTCCCTGTGTTCCTATATAGATCCAGCTTCCCGCGGTCATCTGACCGAACATTGTTAGACCCAGACTTTCCAATCTTCTGAACTCATTCCAGTTTGCCCAATCGGGGACAAGCATTGCATTGGAAATTAAAACTCTCGGTGCATCTGGATATGTATTGAATATACCAACCGGCTTCCCGGATTGGACAAGAAGCGTTTCATCGTTTTCTAATTCTTTCAGTGAATTTATAATTGCTTCATAAGCGTCCCAATTTCTTGCAGCTTTTCCGCTTCCACCGTAGATGATGAGTTCTGCGGGATTCTCCGCAACTTCAGGATCAAGATTATTCATTAGCATTCGCATGGCTGCTTCCTGTATCCAGCCTTTACAGGTTAATTCTGTTCCATGCTTTGCTTTAATAGATGTTTTTTCTTTTTCGAGTATCATTTCAGTTTTTAAAATGTGTTTCGAGTAAATTACTGTATTGTGTATATAAAGATTTCATCAACCATTTTTTTATAAACCAGCTTTTCTCCATTTGTTTTTTAATCTGTTCAACATTTTGTTTTAACTGGAATGTAAGCCGTGTTTTTTCATCTTTCGTTAATTTGATTGTACCTTCGGTTTGTCCAAGTTTATCAAGAATAGAATTTATTGCTTTCGATTCACTATAGAATTTATTATCACCTTCCATCTGCCTTAAGGATTGTTTACAGAAAGTGCTTATTAGTTTTTTCTCGTTTTTTGTAAAATCGAAATTATAATTCTGGAAAAGCTTTTTCATCCTGTTTTGGTAGATTATTAAATGATAAAAGTTTGTCTCTTATTTTCTGAAAGCCCGGTTTGATGATATCATAAATGTAATGTAATCTTTCGCTGTAGTGTAAGAATGCTGATTTCATAGCGTTGATATTAATTTTCTCAATATCATCAAATGTAAGGTTAAAATGTTCGATCGCAGTAAGGTACTCTTTAGTTAAAGTTGTATCGCTCATCAATCTGTCATCTGTATTAATAGTTACCCTGAACTTTTCTTTAAACAAAGTTCCAAAAGGATGATTTTCTATTTTATCTACCGCACCAGTATGAACATTACTGAGTAAACAAATTTCCAATGGTACTCTTTTATCAAGAATATATTGTGCTAATTCACCAAATTGAACAACATTTCCATCCTTATCGTAAACAAGGTCTTCCATTAGGTGTGTTGCATGCCCTATCCTGTGAGCACCACACCATTGAATAGCCTGCCAGATAGATTCTTTACCAAATGCCTCGCCGGCGTGAATTGTGATATTAAAATTTGCTCGCTGAATAAATTGGAAAGCTTCGATGTGTCTTTTGGGTGGATAACCTCCTTCTTCTCCTGCCAGATCAAAACCGACAACACCCTGGTTTCGGAAATTAACTGCGAGTTCAGCAAAATCAAGCGTGTTTTTCATATTTCGCATACCGCAGATTATCAGTCCGTAACCAACACCAAAATCTTTTTTACCACGTTCAAGTCCTTTTAGCACAGCATTCACGCTATCTTCATAATAAAGCGCTTTTTGAGTGTGATAAACAGGTGCAAATCTTGTTTCCACATAACACACACCATCGTTCTTCATATCTTCAATCATTTCATATGCAACGCGTTCCAGAGCTTCCTTCGTTTGCATAACTCCACAGGTGTGTTCAAAACCCTGCAAATATTCTACAAGATTTCCTTTGTTAGCACCTCTGTGAAACCAGATTGCTAATTCTTCAGGGTCTTTTGTAGGTAGTTTATTATACTTGTGTTCATTGGCTAATTCAATGATGGTTTGAGGTCTCAATCCGCCATCTAAATGATCATGGAGTAAAACCTTGGGAACAGTTCTGATTACTTCTTCCGTGGTCAAAATTGCCTCAATTTTTGTTTCTAAAAATATTTGATTCTGTGAGTAAAATCAATTTTAGTCTTCTTTGTAGTGTTAATCAAGTGGATAAATAATAAAATTTTACATCTATTTATAGAGCTTTTTTCTTAAAATACAGACTTATATAATTTCTTGACTATAGAGGGGTAATATGGTAATTTTCAACTTATAAATTATCTATTATCAACGGAGTTATGATGCGAAAGACAAATTATTTAGTAGTTATTGCACTTTTTACCGCACTGATTTTAAGTGGATTTCAGTGTTCATCTACAGAATTAACAAGCGCCAAGTTATACATCCAGCAGAAAAATTATGACAAAGCACTGAATACACTGCAAAAAGAAGTTGCTAAAAATCCTAAGAGCGATGAAGGTTGGTTTTTAATGGGAAATGTTTACGGTGATATAGGAAAATTTGACAGTCTGATTTTTGCATTTGACAAATCTTTAGAAGTAAGCAATAAGTTTGAAAATGAGATAAAACAACAGAAAACTTATTACTGGGCAAATTCTTTTAATTCAGGTGTGAGTTATTTTCAGCGAGGGAATAAAGCTACGGATAAAGATAGTATAAATGCATTTTATGATAAATCAATTGATGCGTTTACAACAGCAACAAAGCTGGAACCGGATTCAGCAGATACATTTAAAAACCTGGCTTTTGTTTACATGAGCTCAGGCAAGAACGAAGAAGCTATTGAACCACTAAAGAAGTTAGTACAGCTGACTAATGAACTTGATGGGTATAAATACCTTGGACAAATTTATTATAGTCTGGGAACTAAGAAAAAAGCAGACTATAAATCGAGTGGCAATATTCAGGACAGCATAGATGCAAATAAAGAATTCGCAAGTGCTGTTAATATTCTTGAAAAAGGTACCAAATTGTATCGCGGAGATGCAGATTTATTAAGAACATTATCTGCTTCATATGTTGAAACAGGTAACCTGGACATCGCATTAAATAGCTTTAAAGAATTAGTTGACAAGGAACCGGATAACAAAGTTTATCTTTATAACTATGGTGTGTTATTGTTAGGCAATGATCAATATGAAAAAGCAGTAGATGAATTTGATAAAGCACTTAAAATTGATCCAGATTATGAAAATGCTATTTATAATCTTGCGGTAACTTATGTTAAATGGGGAACTCAAATGAATAAGGAGTCTGAAGCATCTGAAGAATATAGTGATGCGTATAAGGAAAAATTCAAAGCTGCATTGCCTTATCTTGAGAGGATAACGCAAACAGATAAGGCAGATGCCGAAGTTTGGGAACTTCTTGGAAAAGTATATAGTGTTCTCGGTATGCAGGATAAAGCTTTAGATGCATTCAATCATGCTGATCAATTAAGGTAAATATAATTTAGTTAAACAAAGAAAATAATATGAATCAGGTAAAACAACCTCAGGGGCAACAAATAAAAATAGAACTTGGCGAAAAGGAAGCAGAAGGTATATATTCAAACTTGGCGATTATTACACACTCTCCGGCTGAGTTTATAATTGATTTTACACGAGTTGTACCTGGCGTTCCTAAGGCCAAAGTATTTTCACGTATTATCACCACTCCTCAGCATGCTAAAATGCTTCTGAAAGCTTTGAAAGATAATATTGATAAATTTGAAGCCAGGTTTGGAGAGATAAAGGTTGATACACCTAACCAGCATTTCGGATTTGTTCCCCCGCAGGGAGATGAAAAGATAAATTAAGACTCACCTATAATCCCCTCCTATCAGGAGGGGATTTTATTTCAATACCTTCAACCTTATACGTTAGTAACGAAGTTTTATTATTGAAATAATTGCAGCGGCTAAGAAAAACAGATTTGCAAACCAGGCAGTTAATAATGGCTCCAAAGCACCGTTTTTACCAAATGCCTGACTCACCTTCATAAATACTAAATAGATAAATGTTGCAAGTATGCTGATCCCAACCTGTACTGCCAATCCGCCTTTTCTTCTGTTTGCTGAAATCGGTAAGCCGAATAAAACAATAATCAGGCTAGTAAATGCAAATGCGATTCTTGAATGATATTCAATTAAAGTTGAAGTCGGATCATTACCGGTTCGTTCCTGTGTTTTTATCAGTTCATTTAGTTCAGCAAGATTCATCTCCTCCGGTTTTATTTGCTTTTTTGCAAGTTCTTCCGGACGAAAATTTAAATAGTTAATCTTAAGTGTATCAAAATATTTTACCTGCTGATTAGCATTACTGAAAAATCTTTCAACTCCGTTTGACGCAATCCATATATTTGATAAAGAATCGTATGATAATTTAGGTGCATCTATTCTGGATATCATTTGAGTAAGATCGTTGTTATTGAAAGTTTGGATGCTTACACGGCTTGCAGTGTTTGTTGAGGAATTAAAAAATCCTATACTAATTATTCTGGTTCTGGAATCCTGGAAATAAATATTACTTTCTGAATAATTAAAACCTTTCTTCAGATATAGTTGTTCTATTTGTGTTTTGGTTTTATTTGCCATCGGAACAAGGTATCCACCAAAGTAAACAGAAAACAAGCTGACTACAAAGGTGGCAATCAGGAAAGGAAGCATAAACCTGAATATACTCATTCCGCTGGAACGCATCGCTGTTAGCTCACTGTTACTGGCTGCTTTTCCGGCAGTAAATAGTGCTGCAAAAAGAACGGCAACCGGTGTCATCAGCTTTATTATTTCAGGTGAAAAGACCAGATAGAAATGAATAACTTTTAATGTAGGAACGTTTTGATCTATAAAATCATCAAGGTTTTCCATCGCATTGATGACTACAAAAAGCAATGTAAATGCAAACAATCCGAATATTACAGTTTGAATAAATTGTTTGATAAGGTATTTATCAAGTATCTTCATTTTGAACAGTATCATCTTCATTTCTGTATCTTTTAGGAACGAGTTTTTTAAGCAATGTAAACTGGATTGTAATTGTTTCTTTATTTGTTCTAATTACTAAGAGAATACCAACTATACTTAGAAAAATATTTGCAGCCCACATACCAATGAATGGTGAGAAGATATTCCTTTCGGCAAGTTTTTCTCCGCCAATTAGAAACGCCCAGTACAGAAGAAAAAAGAACATGCTGATGCTAGCTGCCGCACCGAATCCACCTCTTTTAACCATTATGCCGAGTGGTGCACCTATGAGCATAAAGACAAAGCAAGCAACAGGTAAGGCGAATTTCTTATGAATTTCAACTTCATATTTTCCTATCTCTCTTTTGCTCCAATCAACCCTGTTATAATTGGAAATAATAATGTTTTTAACCGATTTTAATTGATCAAGTATTCTTACATAAAGAAGTTTATCTGTTTTAGAATTTCTTAATGTTGGAATTTTTTTATTAGCGGTTGAATCGAGATAAAAATATTTATTCGTTTCTTTCTTTAGGTCGGCAATAAATTTTTCTTTAATAATTTTCAGGCTATCAACTATTTTTCCCATTGCTGTTGTGCTCAGTTCTCTTTCACCTCTTATTCCACTTGCAGTTTGCTGAAATGAAAACTGGTCGGCATTCATTGTAATCCTGTGTTTATCGAAAACAATTTTCCTGTAGACTCCCGTGTTATTAACATCGGATTCATGTATTTCACCGTTTTTCAAATCCATAATTAACTTTGATTGATCAGGAGAAAAATATATATGACCGTGATGGGCAGTAACAACATTGATTTTTGCGGGATTTGTATAATCGTAAATAACAACTTCTTCAAGGTCATTCGTTTTTTCATTTATCTTTCTAACAAGAATGGCGTAATTAGAAACTTCCTGTGAGAAAAATCCGGGTTCAAGCGAAAGAGTAGGTTTCTTTCTGGAAATATCCTGCATTAATAATTTTGCCTGATGATTTGCATCCGGAAGTACGTCATCGTTAAAAAGGAAAAGAAGATAACCTATAACAATGCTGGCGATAAAAGGTGCTAACATCATTCTATATAGACTAATACCTGAGGATTTCATTATTGTTATTTCATTATTCTGAGAAAGATTGCCGAACGCCATTAGGGTGGAAACCAAAGTTGCCATTGGAACAACAAGAACGATCATCCAGGAAAGATTGTAGACAATAAGTTGAATAATGATCCAGGTATCGAGTCCTTTTCCCACTAATCTGTCTGCAAATTTCATTAAGAACTGTAGCAGAAAAATGCACATCAGGGTAATAATGGAAAAAGCAAAAGGTGCAAAGTGATTTTTTAATATGTATTTATGTAAAATCATTTTACTTAAAATAAATAAGCAAGCGTCGTTTAACAAGGAATATTGACCGTTTATCTATAAAACCCTAAAAGTATCATATAAAATGATTTTATTTGCTTAATGTAAAGCAAACAATTCAAGTTTTTTTAATATATTTAATTTAGGTGGATCATATTATTATTCTTTATTGAAAGGATCAGGAATTGGAGAGAGTGGTTGATTATATTAATTCCAACATTCATACTTACATTGAGGAACTAAAAGACTTTTTACGCATTCCTAGTATTAGTACTTCCGAACAGTATAAAAATGATATGTTAAGAGGTGCAGATTTTGTTGCTGGTAAGTTGAAGGACGCGGGATTAAAAAATGTAAAAGTTATTAAAACTCCAAAGCACCCATTAGTTTATGCTGATTGGTTAAATGCTCCCGGTAAACCAACGGTTTTAATTTACGGACATTACGATGTACAGCCAGTTGATCCGATAAGCCTTTGGGATTCCTTACCATTTGAACCTGTAATTAAAAATGGTAAGATCTATGCACGGGGCGCTACCGATGATAAGGGTCAGGTTTACATGCATATCAAATCAGTTGAAGCATATTTAAAAACAACAGGGAAACTTCCACTAAACGTTAAGTTTATAATAGAAGGAGAAGAAGAAGTAGGTAGTGACAGCCTCGAAAATTTTATCAATACAAATACTAAAACACTCAGGAGTGATGCTATATTAATTTCCGATACTGCACTTTATGGTCCCGGCATCCCCACAATTACATATGGCTTGAGGGGGCTGGCTTATCTTGAATTGCAAGTTACCGGGCCGAATAGAGATTTACATTCCGGTACTTTTGGAGGCACAATTGCAAATCCGATAAATGTACTTGCTGAAATTATTTCAAAATTGATGAACAAGAATGGTCATATTAACATTCCTGGTTTTTATGATGATGTTGTTAAGGTTACAAAAAAGGAAAAAGAAAATTTTAAATCGCTTGGTTTTTCAGAAAAGAAATTTGCAAAAGAAATAGGTGTAAAAAAGCTGAAAGGAGAAAAAGGTTATACCACTTTGGAAAGATCCTGGACGCGTCCTACCCTGGATTGTAATGGTATTAATGGGGGATTTACCGAAGAAGGTGCAAAGACTGTTCTCCCTTCAAAAGCTATGGCGAAAATAAGTATGCGCTTAGTCCCAAATCAGGATCCCAATAAAATTGCGAAGCTATTTACAAAATACATTAAGAATATAACACCACCAACAGTGTCTCTGAAAATTAAAAATCTGCATGGTGGATATCCTTTTCTTACCCCGCTGGATGATAAAGCTATGGTAGCAGGTGCTAATGCGATGACTAAAGCATTTGGAAAGAAAACTGTATTTATGCGCGAAGGAGGATCGATTCCCATAGTAACTGTATTTACAAAAAAAATAAAAGCTCCTTCTGTTCTAATGGGATTAGGTTTAAACACGGAAAATTTGCATTCACCAAACGAGCATTTTGATCTTAATCACTTCCATCTCGGGATATTAAGCTCTGCGTATTTTTTACAGGAATATGCAAAATAATCTGACTTTTACCAGTTCGGTTTCTCAAATTTTTTTCAGCAATCTCCAATTATCGATATATACGATAATTTGTATATAAATAAGTGATTTTTGATTTTTTGTTCCCGGTATAATTTTTGCCCTATTATCTGGCTTATTTAACCGTTTTACATAGATTTTTCGTAATGGATTGTATAGTGATATTCTGACTTTATGTCATAGGGAATAATAATCAAAATATTAATCAAAACTTTATTTTAGTAACATTGCCAACTACTCTGGAATTTATTTAAATTTAAAAAGGTAATTGAATCATATTTTATAAAACCGGAAGTTGCACTATATTTAACAAATTTTGCCAACTTATATTTTTTGACGGAATATTAAGGATAATTAATGCTTGAAACTGATACTAGGCCAACTGATTTAATAGAATATTTATCTGAAAAAGGATTCGATACTTTGTCAATTGATGGTTACAAAGTCATCACAAAATACAGTACGAAGGAAAAAGAAATCGACAGTTTATACTCTGGTGTAGGACTAAGAAACATTTCACACCTAGGGATAATAGAACTTAAAGGTAAAGATGTGCTTGATTTTCTTCATCGGATATCAACTAATTCAACTCAGAATTTACCTAAAGCTCACACCAAAGTTACACTTTTTGCTTCCGATAAAGGAAGAATAATTGGTGTAACAAGACTAATAAATTTTGAGGATTACCAGTTGCTTGTTTGCGGCAGGGAAAATAAATCTAAAGTAATGGGATGGGTAAGAAAATATGTGATAAGTGATGATGTACATGTTAATGATGCAAATGGCAAGTACAGTTTGCTGGAATTATCCGGTCCGCAGGCAGATTCTTTTATAAGAATAATTTGTGGCGATGTCGTAAATGAAATTGATACAGACACATTTAAAATCATTCATACTGAAAATTTATTATTCTTCCTGATTAAGTTTAAAGATGAAAGAGGATATAATAAATTCTGGCTTCTTTCTGATTTTGAAAATAGTAAACGTTTAGTTAATAATATGTTTGAATACGATGGACCATTTAATTTCAGTCTGGTTGGAGAAGAAGCTTACAACACATACAGGATAGAACAGGGAGTACCTTCGGCACCAAACGAATTAAATGACAATTACAATCCGCATGAAGCCAGATTGATGGAATTTATAGATACTCAAAAAGGCTGTTACATTGGACAGGAAGTAATTGGACGTCTTGATACATATAACAAGGTGCAAAAATATTTAGTCGGTATTAAATTTAACGAAGAGATATTCGGGGAAGAACAATTTACTTTGTTCAACAACGATAACGAAGAGGTAGGAAGTATAACCTCCCTTACAAATTCAATTAAGCTGGAATTACCTATTGGATTAGGTTATATAAAAACAACTTTTTCATCCGCGGGAACAAAACTTATCGCAAAAAGCACAAACGGAAGATCAGTTACAGTTACAGTTTGTGATTTACCATTCATAAAATGAAAATCTATACTAAAACCGGTGATAAGGGAGAAACCGGTTTATTCGGTGGAGACAGGGTACCAAAAGATTCTCCAAGAATTCGAGCTTACGGAACAATTGATGAGCTTAATGCGTTTATAGGTTTAACAATCACCGAAATAAAGGATAATTCTGTAAAATCTTTGTTGGGCGATATCCAAAACAAGCTTTTCATTATCGGTTCCGATCTGGCTACACCGGATAATGACAAAACAAAAAAGCTGAATATTTATCGTACCCCGGTACAATATTATGAGAAGATCGAGAAACATATTGATGAATATGAAGTAAAATTAGATGAGATCAGGAACTTTATTCTGCCTGGTGGTTCCAAATCTGCTTCTTTATTACATGTTTGCAGAACAATTGCCAGGCGAGCTGAAAGAGAGCTTGTAGCATTAAATAATACGGTGAAAATAGGGGATAATATCATTATTTTTATAAACAGGTTATCGGATTTATTTTTTGTTCTTTCACGTTATGAAAATAAAGTCTCCGGTTTCGAAGATATAAAATGGCAGTCTTAGAAATAATATTTGCTTAATGCTGACTGTCCATTGCTGACTGGTTTAGACCGGGGGTGAAATTGGCTTCGACGGGATTAAAGAGACATTGAACTGCGTACCGTGTTCTCCGCAGACACGTTAATCGGCGGTAAAACAAATTAACTGGCGAATATAATTACGCCCTCGCTGCGTAAATAACGCAGCCGTTCCCCATTCTCCCTCTTGCCGGGGTTTGGATGAACGCCGTTAGGTAAGATAGCAGATTCTGTTGCCTGTGCAGTTGATGCGAAATAAACAGCAGGCAGACTTTAAGTGATCTTTGTCTGTTTTATAGCTTAAAGTCCAAACAAAACAGACTATGTATGTAGATGTTCCTTGGATCTTAATTTCGGACGCGGGTTCGACTCCCGCCACCTCCACAATTATTTAAATAATTAATTTAATACAAAAAAATTACACCTTGGTGAAAGAGTAGGGTATTTAATCAAACATAACTGTTTATCGGACTGTCTATAGTATTATAAGTTGTATTTCAACTAAGATCAATATCCTCAGATAACTTTCCTTCCACTAATCCTCTATAAAATAATAAACCACAACCTCCTCAACTGTCTAGGCATAGATACAACAACACACAATCCATATTTCATGGAAGTCATTTTTCTTTTAAAAGATTTTCTTCATTTAAGCAGTAAATCTTTTCTAATACATTATTGTCTAAACCAAATCCATACAGAGGCCAGTGGTAGTTAAAAAGTTCAATGTTATAAAAATGTTCATCGTTTGTCTCTAAAATTCTAAATGTGGTTTCATACATACTCTTTTCAAAGCCCATATCGGTACCATACAAAAGTCTGTCCTGATACTTTTCAAAAAATGCTCTTGTATATCTTGGTACCGGAGCATTTTCGGCATATCTTGCACTAATATCTGCATAAAGATTCGGATAAAGATCGAAGAGTCTGCCTAATTTTTCCAAATCGGTATTTTGGTTAGCGAGATGGCAAGCAATAAATATAGTATTTGGATGTTTTCTTACGGCGTTCTCAAGTGTTTTTAATACTTCGTCGAGATTCAGAATGTTTTCCTGGTTATCCAACCGCCACGAATATGCATTCATTAAACCGTCGTTTGTCGAATCCATTGTCTCATAAAACCACTGCGGTTCCCCGACGTGTATATTAACCGGCATACCTAATTCTGCACACTTTTCCAATAATACATCCATTCTCGGATCATCGATATGCATACCGTAAGCAGGAGGTTTGCAATAAAATAAACCTTTCCCTTTATCCCCAAGCTCACCAACTCCTTTTGCACCCTTGTTAAAACATCTGACAAGTTCTTCAACAGCATCCGGTCCAAAGCCCGGTTTATTGTATCCTGTATAATCAAAACCGCACCAGAGTTCAAAACGGTCCGGGTATTTGGAATAAAAATTAATTAATGAATCAAATTCATTTCCATAAGC
>JAJDNK010000282.1 GCA_022340715.1 bacterium BMS3Abin03
AAACCAATTAAATGAATACCTGATTAAAAGTCTTTTAGAACAGGGTGCACCAATAGATGGTTTTGGAGTAGGGACAGAATTAATAACAGGGCAGCCTGACGCTGCACTTGATGGTGTTTATAAATTAGGAATGGTAGATAGTAATCCTTCATTTAAGCTCTCTGAAAATCTTGAAAAAGTTACTCTTCCCGGAGTTAAAAAAATTCATCGTTACATTAACGGAGATGGAAAATTTTATGCGGATGGTATTCTATTAGATGAAGAAGATAGTATCGATAGAATTTTTCATCCTTCACATTCTCATAAAAGTGCTGATGTTCAGGACAAGAAACAAGAAGAATTACTTGAGTTGATGATGAAAAATGGTGAAATAAAAATTGATAATAGAAGTGTAAAAGAAATTTCTGAATATCGCAAATATAGACTATCACTACTCCCCGATGAACACAAACGGTTTGAAAATCCTCACACTTACAAAATTGGTATTAGTAAAAAACTCGGAGATTTAAGAAATAGTCTTATAGCAAAGTTGTTAGTGAGTAAATAACATGAGCAATGCATTATTAATAGTTGACGTACAAAATGATTTTTGCCCCGGCGGTGCTTTGCCTGCGCCAGCGGGAGATAAAATCATTCCCGTTATTAATAAAATACTTGATAGTTTTCCATATATAATTGCTTCAAGGGATTGGCATCCGGAACAAACAATTCATTTTCAGAAATGGCCGGTTCATTGTGTTCAAAACTCAAAAGGTGCTGAATTCCCCCAAGAACTAAATAGCGAGAAATTCAATGTTATTCTTAATAAAGGAACTGCGTCCAAAGACGATGGCTATTCTGCATTCGAAGCAACAAATAAAAATCTTGCTGAATATCTGAAGAGCAATAAGATTGATAAATTATATGTTACCGGATTAGTAGCAGAGTATTGTGTTAAAAACACAGTACTTGATGCATTGAAATACGGATTTAAAACAATGGTAATCAAAGATGCAGTTGAAGGAATAAGAGAAAAAGATGAAGATTTTGAAAATGCCTTTAAAGAGATGGAAAAGGCAGGTGCAAAAGTAATAATGAGTAATGAAATTTAATTTTCCTCTTAAACATACCTCCCACCTAATGTTGCTTCCCGTCTTTTTTTCGTGCTACCTTTATTTTCATGTTAATAAATAAGGATTGTATTTAGTCTACGTCTGGTTTATGTTCTTAATAAAATTTTAAAGTAGTGCCGGATAAAATTGTCAGGAGCAATACTATTTTTCCTTGTTGCTGATGCCTTAAATTATATAATCAGTCAGTGCCTTTTTAACTTAAAATTTTGTATGGACTAGTTAATGAAAATCACACGAAGAGATTTTTTTGTAAAATCTGCTCAGGGTATTGCCATAATTTCTTTATCTGAATTATTCAGTTCCATTTTCGAAGGTTGTACAAATGTTAACGGACCACAAAACACAGATACTTTACCAACCATTCAGGGAACACTTTCAAATGGAAAAATAGTCTTAACGATCGAGTCCTCCTCTCCCCTTGCCAAAGCAGATAGCGCAGCATTAGTAAATTATCAATCCGGTTCTATTCTTGTAGATCATCCTTCCGGTAATACTTTCAATGCACTCTCTTCAATTTGTACTCACCAGTCTTGCACAATTGATAGTTTTGATTCGGGTAAAAACCAGTTTGTTTGTCCATGCCATGGTTCAAGGTTTGATGAGAATGGAAAGGTTGTTCAGGGTCCGGCCGGTTCTCCCCTTAAACAGTATACAACACAATTTTCCGGTGATAAATTAACAATTAATATCAGCTAATCTTCCTTTTTCTTTGAATAACTTTCCAAGTATGGTTTTATGAGATCAATTGGGACCGGGAATATTGTAGTAGAATTTTTCTCCGAAGCTACTTCTGTAAGAGTTTGTAAAAATCTTAGCTGTAGTGCAGTTGGATTTTCGCTGATAACATCCGCTGCTTCTCTTAGTTTTTGGCTTGCCTGAAATTCCCCATCAGCATGAATAACTTTAGCACGTCTTTCCCTTTCTGCCTCTGCCTGCCTAGCCATAGCACGCTGCATCTCCGGTGGAAGATCAACATGTTTTACTTCAACGTTCGAAACTTTTATACCCCACGGCTCTGTCTGATGATCAATTATCTTCTGAAGTTCCTGGTTTATCTTATCCCTTTCGGCTAATAGCTCATCAAGCTGTGATTGACCAAGCACACTTCTTAATGTTGTTTGCGATAGCTGCGAAGTAGCATCAAGAAAGTGTTCAACTTCTACAATCGCCTTCTCCGCCTGCACAACCCTAAAGTAAACTACTGCATTAACTTTCAACGATACATTATCTTTCGTTATCACATCCTGTGGTGGAACATCCATTACGACTGTTCTAAGACTCACTCTTACCATTCTATCAACTATAGGAATAAGTATAATTAAGCCAGGTCCCTTAGAGCCTACTAATCTTCCTAATCGAAATATTACTCCCCGCTCATATTCCCGAAGAATACGAATAGCGCTTGCAAGAATAATAATTACAAAGAAAACTATCACACTTATATATGTTGAAAACTCCGGCATCACTTCCTCCGTTGGCTTAATAACAAAAATTATTTTTCAAATTTTTTAACTTTCAATAAAAGATTTTTAACAGCGGTGACTTCAACTTCTGTATCTACTTCAATTTCCCCGTTTAAACATTCTGCGTTCCAGAATTCACCATGAATTTTAATTTTTCCTGAAGGTGAAAGTTTCGTAACTGTTCTTCCGGTTTCACCAATTAATCCTTCCATTCCGGTTGTTGGTTTCTTTCGCTGAGCTTTAATACCCATTGAAACGGCAAATATGAAAAATGCCGCAGTTAATACGACAACCAAAATTATTAATTCCATAGATATCTCCACTGCTTCCATAAATGAATCGGTATTAATCAACATTATCGATCCTAAAAATAAAGCGACGACACCACCAATTGTTAAAGCACCGTGACTTGCAATTTTAACTTCGAGTATAAATAAGACGACGCTCAATATTATAAGCGCCAACCCGGCATAATTAACCGGAAGAGTATTCATCGAATAGAAAGAAAGTATAAGACATATTCCACCTATCACTCCCGGGAAAATTGCTCCCGGACTGTAAAACTCAAAGAATAAACCGTAAATTCCCAGCATCAGTAAAATGTAAGCAATATTAGGATCGCTGAGAATGCTTAAAATTTTTTGTGAAAATGTCATATTGAGAACTATAACTTCGAAGTTTTTTGTATGTAAAGTTTTCATACCTTCGCTTGTTTCTGTTTCTCTTCCATCAATCTGATTTAATAAATCATTCATGTCTTTAGCAATAATATCTATCACTTTCATTTTCAATGCTTCTGTTTCTGTTATTGATAGACTCTTTCTTACTGCATCTTCACTCCATTCAACATTCCTGTTTCGTTTCTCACTTATTGTTCTGATAAATGCTGACGCATCGTTGGTTGCTTTTTCCATCATTACAGTATCCTGTGTTCCCTGCATAGCAACTGGATGAGCAGCGCCGATATTTGTTCCCGGTGCCATTGCAGCAATGTTTGATGCCATTGTAATAAAAACACCGGCAGAAGCAGCACGGGACCCTGAAGGATAAACATAGACAACAACAGGTATTTTCGATTGTAAAAACTGAGTGACTATATTGCGCGTTGATGTTAACAATCCACCGGGGGTATTAAGCTCAATAACAACACACTCTGCATTTCTCTCAATTGCTTTTTGAATTCCCCATTGAATGTAATCTGCACTTGGTGGATGAATGGCACAATCGACATTCAGCACAATTACTTTATTCTGGGAAAAGATGTGGATAGTAAAGATGAGGAATACAGGAAATATGTAACGTAGGAATGACACTTACCTTCCTCGTAATGAAACTGAGATAAATGTATGCAAAAATCAGCAGGTAATCAATAATGAAAGACCGTAGATTTCTCAGTTTCTGAAAGATAGATTATCTTATTGCTGGAATGTCGAACATCACAACCTAACTAAAAAACACGTTTTACGATCTCAAAGCATCTTATTTCTAATTGATTATTTATTTTAGAACGTTTATTTTCAATTTTATATTTTAGATATACTAAATAATTATTCTAAATAAGGATAGAACTTATCACTGATGCGGAGGAGCATATGGTCAGATTAAATCATCTCGATTACTACAGACTTCCCTGGAATCTTACCGATAATTCAATATCGTGGCTTGAACCAACGGCAAAATGTAATTTATATTGTGAAGGTTGTTACAGATCGAACGAAAAAGACGGTCATAAAACAATGGCAGAAATAAATGCTGATCTGGATGTTTTTCAAAAATTAAGAAATTCAGATGGTGTTTCTATTGCCGGTGGCGATCCTTTAACTCATCCCGATGTAATCGAAATAGTTCGTGAAGTGAAAAGACGTGGAATGAAACCAATTGTAAATACGAATGGACTGGCTCTTACAAAAGAGTTGTTGATTGAACTAAAAAAAGCCGGAGTATTCGGTTTTACTTTTCACATAGACAGCAAACAAGGTAGACCTCACTGGAAGAATAAAAATGAGCTGGAACTAAATGAATTAAGGCTTAAGTATGCTCAGATGCTTGCAGATGTTGGTGGAATTTCTTGTGCTTTCAATTCCACTGTTTATGAAGATACTATGCAATATATTCCCGGAATGGTTAAATGGGCCCGGGAACATATCGACATTGTTCATGTTATGGTATTCATTCTCTACCGTGCAGTTAATAATAAAGAATATGAATATTATCTCGGTCCACAGAAAATTGATATGGGCGAACTTGTATACAACGAAGATCCGGAAACGCGCGCAGATATTAAAGCAGATGAAATTGTTGAGCTGATAAGAACAGAAAATCCTGGCTTTGATCCTTGTGCATATCTTAACGGTTCTCAGCAGCCGGATTCATTTAAGTGGTTGCTTACCGGAAGACTTGGTACAAAAAAGAAAATCTACGGTTATATGGGAAAGAAAGGAATGGAAGCGATTCAGATGTTTAATCATCTGTTATATGGAAGATACCTGGCTTATGCAAAACCAAAGGATACAAAGAAAGGCAAACTAATGTTGCTGCTTGGTGTATTTGATAAGAGATTGAGGAAAACATTTTTCAAATTTTATAAAAATCCTCTTAACATATTTAAACGCCTGCGCTATCAATCCGTTATGATAATTCAACCTGTAGACTTTTTACAAGATGGAAGACAAAATATGTGCGATGGCTGCCCTGATATAACAGTATGGAACGGACAATTAGTCTGGTCTTGTAGAATGGAAGAACAGCTTAACTTTGGACATAATATTAACGCTTATCCCAAAGATCTTGTAAATTAAGACTCAATCGTTCAGATAATAATTAAAAAGCCTATCTTAATTTGGATAGGCTTTTTTTATTCCATCAAATAAATATTTTCACATTCTTAAGTTCTGATAAAGGTTTGATTAAATCTTAAAACTGTTACAACTAATTAATTTAGCAATCAAATCTCAGAGTCAAACAGTAAATTTTTGTTAATTCTTGGAAATTAAAAATTGTAAATAATTTTAACAGGGAGTAATTTTTCAAGGATAAATATGACTCCTTTATGTAAAAAAAATGTTTCACTTTGATATTATTCTCATCTTGAATCGGGTATTTTATCAATTATCCAGGTAAATATTACTTATTTCACTGGCACTCTTATTGAAACTATTATACAAGCTTAATAAATATAAATAACCGAGGGCAAAATGATTGTTGGCTTAATTATTATGATAACTGTTACGTCGTTTGTGTTTTGGCTAATAAGTTATGGGAAATCCTAAATCAAATTAAATTTCCCGTATTACATAATCAAAATTAAAAATCTACCGGTTTCTGCTGGTAGATTTTTTTTTGCTTCCACTAATTCTTGTCAATTATCCTTCATATTTTTACAATGTGAAAACAAAGTTAATCCATCAAAGCATATATAATAATTCATTCAAATGATCTTTTCTGAAAAGACTTACAGCTTTATGTTTTCTGCGCTTCAGGAAGCTGAAAAAGCACTTGGTGATAAGGAAGTTCCAATAGGTGCAGTTGTGGTTAAGGATGAAAAAATAATCGGCAGAGGTTATAACCAGGTAGAAAGATTAAAAGATCCTACTGCACATGCGGAAATGATAGCTATTACAGCGGCTTCAAATCATTTAGGAAACTGGAGACTTGAAGGATGTTCGATCTATGTTAGTCTTGAACCTTGTATTATGTGTACCGGTGCTATACTCGCTTCACGAATCGACGGATTATATTTTGCTGCTTTTGATCCAAAATTTGGGGCCTGCGGCAGTGTACATAACCTTGCCGAGAAAAGTAAAACAAACCATTCCGTAAAAGTATATTCCGGAATCTATTCAGAAGAAAGTAAAAGTCTGCTTTCAAAGTTTTTTGACCAGGTAAGAAATACTCCCAAACCTGATTAAGTTCAGCACAAAACCACCAATGGAATATTTTTACTTGATAAAAAAAACGAATAGTAATAATTTGCTAATTAAAATAGTGAAATTATTATGCGTATAATCTTATTCGGTGCTCCAGGGGTTGGAAAAGGAACCCAGGCAAAAATCTTATCTTCAAAATTAAATGTTCCTCATATCTCAACCGGCGATATTCTCCGGCGGTCTGTTAAAGATCAAACGGAATTAGGGAAAAGAGCGCAGGTTATAATGAACCGCGGTGATTTGGTTCCCGATGACATTATGATCGGTATCATTAAAGAACGCCTGGATAAGCCTGACAGCAGGGAAGGATTTATTCTTGATGGTTTTCCACGAACTGAAATTCAAGCCGTTGCTTTAGATAAGCTCTTTGAAGAATTAGGTATAAAAGATTTTAAAGTGATAAATATTGATGCTGATGAAAATGAAATAGTAAAACGACTTAACAACAGAAGAGCCTGTAACAGTTGCGGTAAAATATTTACACTAGAACAAATCAAGGGATTAAATAAATGTCCTAATTGTAATGCGAAGAATAGTTTTTATCTTCGGGATGATGATAAAGAAGAGGTTATAAGGAACAGAATGGAAGTATTTAAAGCCAGCACTATGCCGGTTTTAAATTATTATAACAGCAAATGCGATGTCATTACAATTAACGGGATTGGTAACATTGAAGATGTAAACGATTCAATTATCAGCACTCTGAAAAAATAAATATTTATTCCTGTTTCTCTTTTTTCTTTACAACAGCTTTAAATGCTCTTCCATTTTCAAGCTTAATTATCCGTGTATTCATCCGTTTTACAATTTCATAATTATGTGTAGCTACCAAAATTGCAGTTCCCCTCTTATTAATCTTTGTTAAGATGTCTAATATTTCTCTGGAAGTTTCCGGATCCAGATTACCCGTGGGTTCATCTGCAAGAATCAGGATAGGATCATTCAATAAAGCTCTTGCAATCGCAATTCTCTGCTGCTCACCTCCTGAAAGTTGTTCTGGAAGATTCGATCTTTTATGGGAAAGTCCAACTTCGGATAGTACATCATTTATCTTTTTCTTAATTTCTTTACCGGGTGTGTTGGTTACTTCCAGAACAAAGGCAAGATTATCATAAATATTTCTATCCTGCAATAATTTAAAATCCTGAAAAATTACTCCAAGCTTTTTTCTGAGGGCAGGAAGTTGTCTTGGTTTTATAGATGTTGTATCATAATCACCAACCCGTACATAACCTGAAGTTGGAAAAATATTCATGTAAATCAGTTGAAGTAAAGTGCTTTTCCCTACACCACTTTTCCCGATGAGGAAAGCAAATTCTCCTTCTTCCAGTTCAAGATTCAAATCTGTAAAAACTGTCTGATTGGAATATTTAAATTCTACGTTCTGAAATGTTAGCATAATTATTATCGTGATTTTAATATGAATTGGACACGATCTGAATCTGAATTTCCATCTTTGAATGTAAAAGTCTCAAAACAATCGATTGCATATAATCCTGATTGCTCGATTAAATCGAAGTAAGTTTCAAATTTATAAATTTTCTGTTTATGAACTTCTCTGTATTTATTGCCTTCTTTGTCAATAAAATCAAAAATGTTTTTATGAATTCTAATGTTTCTCTGAAATTTACTTTTCCGTTTGAATTCGTATCCGTTATAGTTTCCTTCAGTTATATAAGAGTCCAAAAAATCCAGGCTGTTATTTTCTAAGCTCACATCGAATGTGAAAATCCCTGAAGGATACAAAATCTTTTTTATCTCGCTGAATAAAGTTAACAATTTTCTTTTACTTAAAAGATAGTTTACACTATCGAAAGTTGAAATAACAATATCAAATTTTTGTTTGAATGGCAGTAAAGTCATATCACAACAGACTTTTGGCAGACTATTTTCTTTATTCTTTTTAAGCATAAAGAGAGATAAATCTGAAACAAGTATACCTGGATAATTTTTCGAAAGGATTGAAGAGAGTTTGCCATTGCCGGATGCAAGTTCAAGCATTTCCGGTTTATCTTTTTTAATAAATCTGGATGCTATTTTGATTATATATTTCGCCCAGTCCTCATAATCTACATCCTTCATTAATTCGTCATAAATGATGGAGACAAATTCATAAGG
>JAJDNK010000032.1 GCA_022340715.1 bacterium BMS3Abin03
CTTTCCAGGTGATATCCTTGCGATTGCGGTATTTCCAGAAATCGTCCGTGATAATCCAGGGATATTTTTGTACATATACTTTGGCGCTGCCAATTTCAGCAAAAGTATCATGGATATAATTATTCAGTCCCTGGATAGTGGTCCAGATAGTAATAATGGTGGTAACCCCAATAAAAATACCAAGAGTAGTAAGAAATGACCTAAGCTTGTTTGTTTTAATTGCCACCCAGGCCATTGAAAGATATTCGGCAAGAAGGGCAAAACTATTGTATATCATTCAATGTTCTCATAACAGGATTCGGGACGTTCAAATTAATTTTTCTCGCTACCATCAGAAACTATTTTCCCATCAAGCAGACGGATTATTCGATGACTATGTTGCGCTATTTCTTCTTCATGTGTGACCAGTATGATAGTGTTTCCTGCATTATGAAGATCATCAAAAAGTTGCATAATCTCTTTGCCGGTTTTTGAATCCAGGTTTCCTGTTGGTTCATCTGCCAGAATAATGGACGGGTTGTTTACTAATGCCCGGGCAACAGCCACACGTTGCCTTTGACCACCAGAGAGTTCATTTGGTTTATGATGCATTCGATCACCCAGGCCAACTTTCTGTAACGTTTCCTTAGCGATTTCCCTGCGTGTATTTCTTGAAGTACCATTATAGATCAGGGGAAGTTCAACATTATGTAATGCATCAGCGCGCGGAAGAAGATTAAATGTCTGGAACACAAAGCCTATTTCTTTATTACGAATGGCAGCAAGTTCATCATCTTCCATTTCACTTACTTTTTTCTCATTAAGAATGTACTCGCCATCCGTTGGCACATCAAGGCAACCGATAATATTCATTAAAGTGGATTTTCCTGAACCAGAGGGGCCCATAATCGCAACGTATTCATTCTTTCCGATTTTAACATCGACTCCATTGAGGGCGAATACATTTACTTCACCCAAATCATATACTTTTGAAAGATTAGTCATACTAATTAACATGTTTCTCACCTTCCTTAATGGTTACAAGATCACCACTTTTTAATGTTTTACTTATTGCTCTGAACGGACCGGTAATTACTTTATCCCCTTCTTCCAATCCGGATAACACTGCATAATGGGAATCATCACTTATTCCCAATTTTACGGGCTTTGCCAACGCTTCACCACCATTTACAACAAAGACAACTTCAACCATTTCGTCTTTTTTCATTTCATAGTCACTGGTTTCTTCAGCGGATTCATCCGCTTTATCCTCAATATTTTTCTTCTTTTCAAGACGTTTCTTTTCTCGCATAGTTACCGATTGAATCGGGACACGCAAAACATTTTCATCCCGCTCAGTGTATACATCTACCGTAGTACTCATTCCCGGACGAAATCTTGCATCGGCATTTTGAATAGTAACTGTTACTTCAAAGTTTGTTACCTGTTCCTGGGTGCCTAAACCTTTGGTTATTGCCGAATTGGCAATTTCAGTTACAATTCCTTTGAATGTTGTATCCGGAAAAGCATCCAGCTCCACATCTGCGGTATCATTAAGACTAATACTCACTACTTCATTTTCATCTACCTCAATAACTGACTCCATCACCGATAGATCAGATACAATCATAATTACATCTTCCTGAAATGTAGCACCAATAGCCATTTCGCCCTGTTCTTTATTCAGCTTTGTCACAACACCATCCATTGTAGTATATAAGCGGGTTTTTCGTAATTGCTCTGCCGCCTCATCGCGTGATGCTTCCATTTGCAGGCGATTGCTCTGCTGCGCTTCAAAACTGGCTTCAGTTGCTTCATAATCTGCATCAGAGACCAACTTTTGTTTAAAAAGTTTTTTTGCTCTTTCCAAATCACTGGCTGCTTTCTTCTCATTGGCAATAGCTGCCAGTAAGGCTGATTCCGCTCTTTGAAGTGAAGCTCTGTACTGATCGCGTTCCAGTTCAACAAGTAATTGGCCTTTTTTCACAAAGTCACCTTCTTTTGCATGAAGAGCTATAATTTTACCGGAAACATTGGCACTTATTTTAACTTCTACCGCCGGTTCAATCTGCCCTGACCCAGTAACTTTTTTAATGACTGTTCCCTTTTCAATATTTTCGGTTGTTACTTCTAACCCTTTGTCTTCTTTTAACAGGTTAGCTATAACCAATGCGCCGACTACTACTACTGCCAGTACAATGATAACTATCTTTTTCATTTGGGCTCCCTGATCGTTTTATTCACCAAGTTTATTTTGTGTTATACCTAATTCCGTATCCAGTTGAGCGAGAATAATCAATGCATTGTAACGTGCAGCAATTAAAGTTTGTTCAGCGCGTGTCAGTTTAACCTGGGCCTCACGAACTTCCAATGATGTTCCTGCACCTATCTGATATCTTTCTTCCGCTAATCGCAATTCTTCTTTTGCCGCTTCTAAATTTTCTTCATTAATTTTAACTATTTCCTGATAGGAAACATAATTATCATATTTTGCTTTTACACTGGACTTTAGCTGTCTTAAATACAAGGCCTGGGCCTCTCGAGTATTGCTTGCACGTAATTTTGATTTTTGGACATTCACAAAGTCATTAAATCCATTAAACACATTCCAATTCAGTGAAATCCCCACAGCCCATACGTATTCAAAATTCAAATCGGTATATATGCGCTCAAGATCTTGGTTACGGCGACTATACTGAAAGTAGGCAGACAAAGAAGGATAGTAGTTCGCTTTTGCCAACGACACTCCTAATTCACTTGATTCAATCTCTGCTTCACCCTGTTTAATAAGGGGCTGATTTGTTAGAGCCTCATCAAGAAGTTCGTTCAATGGTCGAATACCCTCGGTTGTTTCATCTACTGGTTTTATTTCTATAGGTTCTCCCGGTTCACGTCCCAGAGCAAGATTCAAATTACGTCTCGCGTCGGCAACAATATTCTTCTGGGATAATAAAGTAATCCGATCATTGCCTAAATTTACTTTAGCCTGATACACATCTAATTTTGCAGCAGCACCTAGGTCAAACATCTTTTGAGTGCGGTTAAGCTGGCCTTCACTTCGTTCTACCGCGACCTTATTAGCCTCATATAGTTTTATCTGCTTTAATAAATCATAATAAAGCGATTGAACTGAAAGGATTGTATTATCAACGCTACTTTGTAGACT
>JAJDNK010000040.1 GCA_022340715.1 bacterium BMS3Abin03
GCTTACCTTTTTTACCAAACCCGCTAACTTAAACACCACTGCAATGAAAACGCGGTCGGGTGGAAAAGCTGGTTAGGCGTATTTATTATTTTATTACTTGTGTATCCATAATCTTTTTCATTAAGATAAATGAAAATTTTGTACCTTCTTTTTCTGTTAAAACATCTTTTAAATAAATCTTATCAATATCAGTATACGAATTGGGGAATTGAATACTTAAGTAAGTCATTAATTTTTTATCTTCTTCCCAAAAACGATATTTCACTTCACCTTTTCCGGAATATTTTCTAAGAAATCTATCGATGAATTGTCCTTCTTTATTCCAATTAGAAAGATTTTTATTTATCCAAACATTATTCCAGCTATCATAAAACGGGAAATGAATAACAACATTTCTTATAAATCGGAAAAGATCACTTCCAATTTCTGATTCCATTGGAGGACGCTTTTTTTTAATCTGCTCAAGAACAAACTTTATTGGTTCATAATGCATTATTTCAACGTAAACTGAAAAACCATCCTTGATTTTTGAATAACGATAACATTCATCTTTCTTCCAAAAGTTATCATTCATCACTTCTTCAAATAAATCATAAAACCGATTATAAGCCAATGAAAGAAATTCAAGTTCTGCTTTGTTTGGTCTCAATGTATCATTCATTATCCAATCAAAATATTACGCCTAACTATTACTTATGCTGCACGTAATTATTAATTAAAGAACGTATTTATGCGCGTGCTTGCATATATACGTTCCGGTTACTTTGAAGTTGATCTATATTTTGAATATTTAAAAATATACTTTGCATATATATGTTCCATTCGTATTTCAGGTAATTGTCATCCGGTCTTTCCCTCAATATCGATTTCCCTCACCAATCCCCGCCGGATATTAAGTAGTGTATTGCGGAGTGATTCACCAAATCGGTTTAAACTTAGTAATGTTCGGGGATAAGGTCAATCAATATGTGGCAAGTATTCATATAAAAACATTGGAATTACTTAGTCTTTGCATAATGAATATCCTGGCCGCTTATTAATGTAAAATATATTCCTTTTACACAGCCCGAAACTGTACCGTCTTTACTTATTGTAAATTTATATTTATTGCCGTTTTTGTCGTAACCTTCATCAGTCAATCTAAAATAAATATCAGTATCTGATTCAGTATCGGCTGAGGATGCATAAACCAGATGATTTTCTTTCAACGAAATTTCAAATTTGGTTTCCGAAGATGAATTATTTTCATTATCGTCAGTTATTAAACTATAGGTACCGGTGTATTGTTTGAGATTTGCCGAATCAATCTTAACAAAATTGTGATCAATAAATTCAGGCACTTCGTCTTCGTTGCCAATAAGCTTTGCAATTTGAAGATAATAGTCAACTGCATTGTATCGGAATCTGGAAAGGTTTGAGGAAAGGGTTACCCAGCCGGCAGCTCCATAAAGATATGCCTGATTTTTATATCCTGGAGTTAAAAGGTAATTAATCATTTGGTCACTTATCGCTGGGCTGGTAGCCTCTGAATACCACCAGTCGAATTTGGAAACCGTTGCCCAATAATCACTTGCTATTTGAGTTATCCCGGCATCGAATTTATCTATTTCATATTTGTCATAAATATAAAGCTCATGCAAAGGATTGATAATGATCTTGTATTTATCCGGGATACTGTTTGCGTTTTGCATAAGGTTCTTATAACCATTGTCGTAAAGCTTGATATGTCTTGAACCAACTAGAAAAAATTTTGAGAAGGGATGAGTTTTATAATCATCATAAGTTAATTTGTTATTTAATATCTGCAATATCCTTGATTTTCTATATTTGTAATATTCTATCGTTTTATCTGCTTCCAGTATGTTTTTCCCCAGGTCGTTCTGTACTTCTTTTAATATTTCAACTATCCGGTTCTCCGTTTTTCGCTGTTCATTCCAATTGTTGATACTAAGTGCAATAAGAATACCGACGACCACAAGAACAATTTCGCCAATTGCATAGCGAAGATAGCTTGTTACTTTGTTTTCTGCCGCCAGTTGTTTACGGATGTTTTGAAAGAATCTTATCATTGGTTACTTCCTTTTCTTGCTGCAGTTTTTTATATCTTTAAAATTTTATTACGACCAAAAAAAATTATTCAATATTTCATTCTAATAAACGCAAATTGATTTGATATGCTTCCGGTCTTTTCCTTGTCATCTTTTCCCTCACTATCCCCGCCGGATGTTTGGTAGTATGTTTGGAGGTACCTATAGAATCGATTTAAACTTAGTAATGTTGGGGGATAAGATCAATCCGCCTATCGACTCTTGCCAGATGAATCGGCGGACAAGTCAAGAGTCAGCAAGTGTTTATACTGAAACAGAGACGAAAAATAGGTGTGGATGTCCTCCTACGCAAATGCTTCGGAGGATAAACCCTCCTGCGTCAAGACTTCATCCTTCGCCAAGGCTACGGATGACAGGTCGGAGTATAATCCTTCTACGAATAAATTATTTCACCTGCGTATAACACGATCCTCTTTACCCGGCAATACCCTTAGTGCAGCAATACGCCACTCGCCAGATTCGCGAACAAGGATCCAATTTGCACTGGTTTGCCGGAGAGGCTGAGGTTTATCCTCCGCCCCGGGGATTGCGCCTGTAACGGTGAGATTTACCTGAACAACGTCGTTAGTTATCGTTCGTATTTCATCTATGATCATGATGACTTTAAAATTCCTTGGTGTGGAAAAGTAGGAATTCCACCACTCCTGAATTGCCTGTTTACCATGTACCAAAGGTTTATTACGTACAATAATATCCGCATTGTTTTGGAAAAAAGAAGTGACCATAGATGGATTATGACTATCGTAAGCATCTTCATATGCTTTTACAAACTCACGTATGTGGGGTCGAAGTGACTCTGCAGTTTCGATGGAAGCTCCTATGACAACGCTGTCGGTCAAAGCCGGCATCATAATTATAGATGCTATAAGCCATTCGCCGTCAAGGCGATGCACCACCCACGTACCCCGGGCTCTTCTTGTCCGAAGTTCTGTTCCCGAAGTATCCCGTCCGCCTGTTATTGACAGTAGGTTGATCAGCGCAACTTCGGTAGTTATTTTTCTTAACGAATGTACTGTGAATGTACCTCTTCGTCCCGGTTCTTGTTTATTGAACTGACTCCGCCAGTAATTCCGCCAGAAGTTTTCTATAGCCTGCCGGCCCTTCACTTTAAGCAGATTGCCTACCACTACATCTGCATCTTCGGTGAAGAATTCAGATAGGGCAGCCGCATCGCGGGTGTTAAATGTGTGTTGATACTCCTGAATACGCTTATAAAGTTCTGTTGAATCTTTTGTACTCTGCGCCATTATTGCAGTTGAAAGCATAGTCAGCAGTACTAGCAGGGTAGAAAATGAAATCCGCAAAGTAGTTTTTGTTAGCATAGATAATCCTCCTTAATTATATACATACTACCCCTGATTCTTATTAGTCTTTACGAGTGCCTTCACTAAATCGAAGAATTTTTCACGGGTCGAGATGGTAGAAAGTATTTTAAACTTAATAATATGTTCTATAGGGTTCAACCCGAAGCTAACTTTTGGTGATTGAATCAAAAATTGAGCAGAATTGTAACTTATAATTAAATCTTTGTCGACTATACTCTTTGTAATTTCATATTTTCCCACAACCGGTTTTATTTCCCGTGTATTTTTACAATCGAATTTTCGTTAGCAGATATTTCTAAATTATTTCAAACAACTGGTTAAAATATTTTATTAGATATCTGAAGATTTGCTGGTTATATATTAAGATGGCACTGAAATTCTATTTCTATTGAATTTACCACCTAATAAACCTGACCCGATAAATAATAAAATTCCCAGGATAGAAATTACGTTAAAGCCTATCAGGAATATGTACAATAATCCTATGAATGATGGGAAGCAACTAACGAGAAATCCGTTTATTAACTTTTTATCACCGGTTCCTCTGCTAACAATTCCTGATCTCCATAAGATTGCCAGACTTGTTGCAATAATGCCAACAACGATAAGAAGTATACTTTCCCGATACATTTTAGATACTGCTTCACTTATCTGAACACCTACTTCACCTTTATTCTTCGTTTTTGGACTAAGTTCAAAGCCCATTTTAAAACCTACAATCAGACCTGGAAGCATATAAACTATAAATCCAATGAGTAATGCAAGGAAACTATTCCACAATGATTTAACCCATAATATTCTGTTTGATATATTTGAGTACTTCATTCAAATACATCCTTTGTTGTTTATATTTTACTAATATTTTTTTTTGTCTTTCTGAATTTTGTTCTGTAATCCTTGCTCATCTTTTCTGTTGCGTATTGAATGATTAGCCTTCCGCATTTATCTTTCCATTTCATCAGAAAATCTTCAATCTCTGCTGGATATATTTTCCATAATCCGCGTAATAACGTTCCAATTCCCTTTTGAACATATTCGGAATTATCTGACATTAAGGGTTCGATTAAGGGAAATACCTTTTTAGGTTTTAAATCGTGCTTGATTAATTCTACAAGCGTTACCGGCACAGCTCTTCTTTTCCATTCCGAATGTGAAGTTGTCCATAATTTTAGCTCGTTGAGTTCAATTACATTATCGATAAAGAAACTTGATAGAACCAGCATACAAAGTACATCCGTATTTGCCCAATTCGTCATTCCAATATCGAACCAACGACCAATTCTATTAAAAGTAGATTTTGAATAATTCTTTCTTTCAGATTTTATAAAACTGATTGCAAATGAAATTTCTTCATATTTACCGACCCGAACCAGTTCATCTCCTAAATTAAGATATTCTGAAAGAGTCATTTCACTTTTCCATTCTTCTATCCATTTATCCAGCTGTGTTTCATATACTTTCTGATCTAAACCATAACCGTCAAATCCATCTTTAAAATATTTTGACAGCTTTTCGATATTGGATTTTTTGGAATTCTTAACGCAAAAGTTATGAATCTCTTTTAATTTTTTTTCAATTGTGCTTTTATCTTTTTTCATCTTTACCTTATTTTTTATAGCTAACGATATAGCAAATAACCGAAACTAACAAGTAATATTAATGAAGAAATGTATTGTGATACTTTAGTTGGAATACCAAATTTTTGTTTAAAACTTTTTGGCCACGCCTGCATTCCAAACACTATTATTAATACGCTTCCCCAAAATGGTATTCCCCAACCAAACTTTGGGAGATAGGTTAAACCCAGGTAGGATAAAATTACTAAAGTAATCCATATATTTTTTGTTTTATGCTTCATACTAATTATAGATACTTTACTAAATATTTATTTATCCGTTGTTAACCATTCATTAAGTTTTGTCTGGATTTTTGCATCATTGGGTGCGATCTGAAGGGCATGCTGTAATTGTGCAATCGCTTCAGTTTTTCTACCATTTTGATATAAAATCATAGCTTTGTTGTAATTTAAAAGTAAATCGTTGGGAGTTGCTTTCAATCCCCGTTCTATCGTTGCCAGGGCTTTAGATATATTTCCCTGTTGAGTGAAAATGTATGCTATATTATTGTATGCTCTTGAATGTGTGGGTTCATAAAGTACGGCTTTTTCATAATTCTCAACGGCTAAGTCTGTGTTTTTTAACTCTTGATATATAAGACCGGAATTAAAATATGCTTTAGCCAATCCCGGATTTATTTTTAAAGCCTGTTGAAATTGATCAAGCGATTCCTGTAACCTTCCAAGCTTTCCCAAAACTACACCACACTTTACATATGCATTGGGATCATGTGGAATTGTATTAATAACAAATTGGTATTGGTCTACAGCTTCCTGGTACTTATGTACATTATCATCAGCAAGGTAATCAGCATACTTTTCATGCAGCAACCAGTCTGTTGGTCTTTTGCTAAGTGCATATTTAAAAGTATTAACTGTGTGATTTGAATCCTGATCCTGAATAACCTGCCGGAGACTATCTAATTCAGTTTCGAGTTGTTCGACAGTTTCCAAATGATAAAGCTGATTAGTGAAAGGTGGTTGCTTGATAAATCCGTTAAGAACCAACTCCCGGATTTTGTAACGCTCATAGTTATTATATGCCAGACGGGCAACACACAAGGAATCGCTGATCTGAATATTTGTCTTCCTGCCTTTCAAAGCATCAGGAAATATCGGCTCGAGCTGATTTAAAATTGTTTTAGCAACAAGATAATTACCTTCAAATTTCATATGAACATGTTCATATAGAAATTCATTTCCCGGTATTCTATGCGGACTATGTTGTTTGATTTCGGATAAGGCATCAGCCAGAAAAGTTGTACCCGGTATCTCTTTCGCTGCATTTCGGATTATTTCGTTTATCCTGTTATCCGCACGGAATCGATTGCAATCATATTCTCTTGCAAGCTTATAACTTTTATCTGCTTCCGTAAAGTTTTTGGTTTGCCAGTAACATCTTCCAAGCTTAAAATAAAGGTTTGCATACTGACTATCTATTTTTTCCGCTTCAAGATACTTTGTTATTGCTTCATCAAACTCTCCGGCATCTTCAAGAGCTGAACCAGATAAATATATCTCATCCCATTTCTTAAGTTCCGGTGCTGTTATATCTTCACGATGAACAGAATTGAACGGGGGACAATCTTTAAGATTACTAACAACTGTATTGTAAATGATTTTTATATTATTATCATCACTGATTCGATTCAGTTCTTCAAGATTATCTTTGAAATTCCTGTACGTTATTTCGAGTGCCGGATCGTTCAGTTGAACTTTATTCTGGAGAAACATTTTCATCCCTTTCCACCTTTCGTATGATGGATTAAATAGGTTAAGCTTCTCCAGTCCCCTGGTTATCAACTGGGAGATTTTTGTTGCCTTTAATTTTATTGTTAAATGAATCAGTGAACTATTTGAAAAAATCGGAGTCAGCACCGTTCCTGGTCCATAGGGACCAACAACTTCGTTGTTTCCTAAATACACAATAAATAAATCGGGATTGTATCCTATACAATCTTTTGCGATCTCAAGTACTACATGAGAATTAATTGCCGTCATGGCGAGAGAAAGAATTTCGAACTTCTTATCAGGATACCTGAGCTGCAGCATAACATCAAGAATTCTTCCAAAAGAGTATGCAGGATCCGGAATACCCTGAGCTGCTGATCCTCCTAAAATAAATATCCGGAACACATCTTTAGATTTCTCGGCTTTAAACTGAAGTGGAACAAATTCCTGTGCTAATTTCTTTGGGAAAAATCGGTATGCAAAATCTGAATTGTCGCGAACGTAATTAGTACCATTTATTGAAGTTTCAACCAGCGCAGTTGTGGGATAACCAAAATGAAATATCCGTAGTGTAAGTTCAAACAGAGAGAAGAAAACTATGGGAATTACTATCAAGGCTATAAAACGAAAAAGCCAGATTCGCCTTTTAGGAATTTGATCGATAATCTGTGAACGTTTTGCACGTTTACTACGCGATTTGGAAGATTTTGATTTTTTCATCAGATCAGCTTTCCGTTCAGTTCTTCCCAATACTTTTTGTTTATTCGGTAGGTCCAATCTGATCCATTAACTTTTACCAGGTGTTTAAATTGAGTATCGGTTATTCTTTGTCCTCCAATTTTTTCAACTGCTTTTTGAGAACGAATATTATCCTTACCAATATAGAAAACAATATCTTCTACAAATTCAAATGCATAATCAATCATTAATTTCTTCATTGATTTGTTGTACTTACCTCCCCAATAATTCCTTGATAAAAATGACCATCCAATTTCGACTGCATTTCCTGCATTGTTAACGGGTTTAAATCTTGTACTACCAATAATGCTGTTACTTAACTTATCAATTACAATTAACGCTCCTTTTGATTTCATTGAATCTTCGAAGAATTCCGAATATACTGCCCGTTTATGTCTATCATTTTGGGGATGTTGTTCCCAGATCAATGGATCATTTGCTACTTCATATAATACATCAAAATCATTTTCTTTGAGTGGTCTTAAGATAATTAAGTCATTTTCTAATGTTGGCTGCAGATTCATTTATCTGAATTAATATTTCCTATTTATTCCTTTATAAAACTAAACTACCGTAAAAAATAATTCAATACAAACGATTTCCTGCTCAGTATCAATTGCTGATTCTAAACCTGTTTCAGTGTCTAAAGTTTAATCGGAAGATTCTGAAATAAATTCTGAATAATATCTGATTTTTTTTGATAGTAAGGACACAACACTTTGCAGAATTGTCACTATGTAGATTTCCCCTCACTTCTGCAAAGAAACTTAGATGAATTTCCGTGATTGCTATCTTAAAGCTTTATTATTACTTACATTATCCTGTTAACCAATATTTTACGGTACAGTAACCATAACCACATTCGATAATGTTACATTATCACTATAAAATTCGTACTGCTTTGTTGCAGGATTATATGGTGAAATAGAAGATGAGCTTTCACCAATGGGCAGTACATATGCAACTAAATATAGTGGCTCTCCCTTTATCAATTCATATTCTGAATAATACCAGTCATCTATTATTTTTGCTGATTCAGTATGAACTAATGTAGCTTGTAACAAGGGCTTAGCACTCATTATATATTCTATAAGTCCTGATGAGTCTACAGGGCTTTTTGAAATCAGTACATTAATACGCCTGTTAATTGTATCAGGATTTGATGTTGTAATTTTAAAATTGATGTTGTGACCAGACAGGTTACTTGAAGCTTCCAGTTCGGTAACGAAAACAGAAGGTACTTTCCTTAGAGGAATTTCATCCAGATAATAAGTACCGCCGCCAACAAATTGTACGTTATGGTATTTAACAGTAAAAAAGTTGTCCTTCTGAAAGAGAAAGTTATAAATCCCGGCAGAGACCTCGTTAATTTTCCAGTAACCATTAGAAATTGAGATTGTAGATAATTTGGTATTATCTATTGAAATAGTAACACCACTTTTATCCTGTAACGAGTTACCTAAATCGTCATACAGCGATACCCATCCTTCAATGTCTCCAGAGAGATGTGGATTTGTAGAACTTTCTTCACTATCACAGCCCAATATTAGAATACAAATACTTAAGCAGGTTATTATTTTTTTCATTTTTCTCCTCTGAAGGTTATTAACATCTGCCTAATGGAGGCTTATAGTCAGGTTGTTTGTCCATTCTGTGAGAATTTTTTTATTTGATGTTTTTAAAAAATATCCTCTGATTAATTCTCTATAAGTTTTTAAAGTGTTTTATTGTATAAAAGAAAATTGATTTGAATATAAATATTTATTTTCAATCATCGTATTATCGACTCCATTTTTAATATCAAATTTCATCCTATAAAATCCAATATCAAGGTTAATCATCAACCTGATATTGACATTTATCTGAATATGTTCTCCGTCATTGAGACTTATTGGTTTAGCAGGTAAAAGTTCGCACATCGGAAGCTCTCTGAATAGAATCCAGTTTATTCCATTATATTTTTCAAGAGTATAGATGGGACAACCGCAACTGGAATTATATATTTTTACCTCTCTTCCCAGGTTATTTGTGAATATCGTTGAGATTGAAGTAGTACTGTCAACACTATAAAATTGCTTCTCTGTTTGAATGGAAAATCCATTGCCGGAATTCGAATCAACTGAATTGCATGAGTAGAAAAATAAAAGCAATAGAACGGGAAATAGTGCTTTCATTTTTTTTCCCTTTCGTTTTTTAGAAGAGTACTTACCGATGTTATACTTAACCATCCGCTTAAAAACAGCAGTATGGATTAAACAATTGACTACAAAGTTTTTAGTTAACAATAACATTAAAATGAACAGAATTAATTGGTGCAATATTACTTTCCCATGCCCGATGTTCAAATAAATTAACTATACAGTTTCCCTTTTTTATTCCACAGAAATAAAAAGCCTCTATAGTAACACCACCAACCTGATTCCAATCACCACTTTTAGGTCTGTAATTTGTGCTGTCTATTCTTACGACAGATGCATCACTAATTGAATAATCCCATCGATAGCCGGCATCTGCATTTAAATCTAATTCAAGAATAAATTGCTGATTTTTATTAACCCGGATGCTCGTTCCATTAATTGATGAATCAAATTGATTTTCGGTTGATAAAATGTTATCTGAACATCCAGCAGAGAAAGAAATAACTACTAATAAAAGAAGATAACAGGTTTTCATTGATTACTTCTCTTTTTTAAAATTCCTGACAACGATATTATCAAGAGCCAATGTTAAATTGTATATGGCAATCAATCACACAAATAAAAACAGTTGGATTGCCAGTTAAAAAGTTTTTATGATATCCAGGTCATAACACGTTTCTGAATTTGCCATTGATTGTTTATCTTAACTAAAAATATCAATGAGCCGCTTCCAACTAACGGGGCATATAACGCACCCATAGATACAAATGCTTCGGTTTTATTAGAATTATATCCAACATTTGACAGATAAACATTTACTTT
>JAJDNK010000054.1 GCA_022340715.1 bacterium BMS3Abin03
CGGCTCGCTGTTTTTAATTGCAGATCATATGCCGTTTCCGGGTGCTGTTTCGGAACTGGCATCGAAGTTCGGATTTAAGCTTAACAACGGTTTTGCATTCGATACATCTTCAACAGGATTCGATTTATTTACACGTAAAGACGGAACACTGAAAAATAATTTTATTACCGATGGAAGAGATAATTCTGAAAGGGTAGATTCGATTTACTCGTTTACCGGGGAGGCTTTTAAGATTCCCGGAGATGCTGTACCTGTAATGACAATGAACGATAATTTTGTTTTCTTGATGCCGGACACAGCATGGAATTTTAAAAAAGATACTCCGACAATTCCGATTGCAGGCTGGTCCCAGGGGGCGGTCGAGAATTTCGGGAAAGGGAAGGTAGCAGTATGGGGAGAAGCTGCAATGTTTTCTGCACAGGTAGCGGGGCAAAATAAAACAAAGGTGGGGATGAATACTCCTGAAGCAAAATACAACTACCAGCTTCTGCTGAATGTGATTCACTGGCTGGATGGGTTAATGGATTAATATTCTCCTGTACAAAAGTTCAATCCTGAAGGGATTGCAAAATGGAAACGATATGTTTTATAATATTCCTATAAGAAATAAATATTTGTAACCTTTTATAACAAAACATTAGTAAACCCATCTCCGTTCAATTATTACTAATTTTTTACCTATTACCAATATTTCAGGATGTATAGTTTGAAGTAAATTGAAATTTATTTAGTTTTATAAAAATTTAACATATCAATAACAATTAATAAATGAAACCAACCAGAGCATTCTCGCCAGTATTAGAGAAGGAATTGAGAGAAATTGCAAGAATGAATGATGAGGAAGTTGAAACATATATGAGTTTCCTCACCAAAAAATCTTTAAGAAAAAAAGAGCATCTACTTATGGAGGGAGATATATGCAATTATGTTACTTATATTAATAAGGGCTGTATGAGGCGATATATAATAGATGATCACTCGAAGGAAGTAATTTTAAACTTTTCGCTTGAAGATTACTGGACAGGTGACCTTGAAAGTTTTATTTTTCAAAAACCTACTGAATTTTATATACAGGCTCTTGAAGATTGTGAACTGCTTCTCCTTTCAAGAGAAAATTTCTACCGGTCTTGTAAGGAGATTCCTAAGTTTAAGAACTTTCATGACGATAAAGTACAGCGAAATCATTACAGCGCTCTAAAAAGATTATCTATGGCAAAATCCGCTACTCCCGAAGAGAAATATCTTGATTTAATGAAAAAACAGCCGCAGCTTTGCCAGAGAGTTCCTTTGCATTACATAGCATCTTATCTTGGAATTGAACCTGAATCGTTAAGCCGTTTGCGAAAACGGATTATTATCCATCCTCAAATTTCTTAACCAAAGTCAATGAAATAGGCTACTCCGTCAGATTATGTTTGTATTGTAACAACGATATCAAAAGATATCTTTCAATAAACAAAAATTAACGGAGGTCCAAATGGCACACTTATTAATCAGGCATAAAGTAAAAGATTACCCGGCATGGAAGAATGTATTCGACGGATTTATCGATACGAGAAGAGCCGGGGGTGAAAAAACATACCAAATACTGCATACTGATAATGACAAAAATAACCTGGTAGCGCTTTTTGAATGGGATAATATTGAAAATGCGCAGAAATTTGCTAATAGTTCCGAGTTGAAAGAAGCTATGGGCAATGCAGGGGTTGTTGATCATCCTGATGTTTATTTCCTTGAAGAATATACTGCAGGAAAGGTATAACATATCCTTTTTTAAAAGGATATCGAACTCAAATTATGTATTAGAAATACATGTCAGTCTGAGCTTGGCGAAAATTGACAAGACTATATCAATTAACACTTCGTCAGGCTCAATGTGACATTTAGCATTTGATTTTGTACCTAATAAATAATTTGTGTTGAATTATGTTTAATTAAAATTTAACGAGGTCTAATTATGTCAAAGAAATTAAAAGTTCTTGTAACAGGTGCAACGGGAAACACAGGCTCATTACTGGTTCCCGCACTCCTGAAAGCAGGTGTTGATGTTCGTATATTCATCAGGGATGAAGCAAAAGCCAAACCGTTAAAGGATCTGGGAGCCGAAGTGGTATCCGGTGATCTTGATGAACCGGGAACCATTTTACCTGCAGTAAAGAATGTTGATAAAATTTATCTCTTAACCTGGAACGGCGAGACTCAATTAAAGCAGGCAGAAAATGTAATTAACGCTGCTAAGTACGAAGGCGTTCCGTATATAGTCAGGCATTCAATGTGGGGGCCGGAAAATAGCCGTATTATAAAGCAGGGTGATAAAATTGAGGAAATGATTAAATCTTCAGGTCTGCAGTGGACGCTGCTTAAACCGACTTTTTATATGCAGAATACAATGATGGCGGCACAGACAATTTCCTCAGACGGAGTGATCTACTGGGATATGAAAGACGGCAGGCTCGGTATGATCGATGTACGTGATATTGCGGATTCTGCTTTAGCAGTTATTACAGGGGAAGGGCACGAAGGTAAGAGTTATATTTTAACTGGTCCTGGGGCAATTTCGTTCAACGATGTTGCAAGTACTTTTTCCAGAGTGCTGGATAAAGAAGTTAAATATGTTAACGTTCCAGGCGAAGCTGCTTTGCAGTCAATGACCGGGATGGGAGTTCCGCAATGGATCGCAGAAGGTTACGTTGAATTATCCGAAGGATTCAGTAAAAACTTTGCAAACAGCACTACAGAAAATGTGAAAATCCTTACTGGACACTCTGCAAGATCCTTTGAGCAGTTTGCTAAAGATTTTGCACAGGTATTCAGCAGTAAAGAAATAACTGTGTAAAATTATGTTAATCACCAGGTGAAGGGAAAGTGTAACAAGCTTTCCCTTTTTTTTATGTTGATTTTACTTTGGCTGTCGTTTCAATACAATGCTATAAAATTATGAGCAAATTCAACTCCTCCGAAGGGGTCCTTCGGACTAACGGAGTTTTGTATCCTTGTGGTTCGTCTGCTAGTTACAAACGTTCAATCCCTAACGGGATTGCGAAATGGAAACGATATATTTTATAATATTCCCGTAGGGAATAAACATCTGTAACAACAACTAACACCCAAAGAAACACAATCCCAAAGGGATTGAACAGACAAGGGTACTTTAGGATAGCCGTATTATGCCGGTAGGGGCATTGCTTCTTGAACTTCGATTTCATAATCACGTCTAAATTTTCAGTTAGTTAATTTATTATTCAAATCCCGGTTTACCAGACTTATTTCGATAAGCCGGATTTTAATCTGGAAGGTGAATTAAAATAAATTAACCTGTATTTAACAATGATTTAACCTGGAATTAAATATATTTTAATTCATTTTTGCTATCCTTACCGGGCGAGGATACAAATTATTTATGCAGAAATAATTAAATGAAAATTATTTTAAAAAAATTAATGTTTTTGATCGCTTCCATCTTGCTGCTAAATATTATTGGTTGTCAAACAAATGAAAATGTTTCCGAAATTCATAAGTATGATCATATAGTAATTGTAGTAGAAGAAAATAAGAGCTATGATCAGATCATTGGAAATGATGCAGCCCCTTATATCAATTCCTTATTAAAAGAAAGTGCAAACTTTACACAAATGTTTGCAGAGGAACATGCCAGTGAAGGAAATTATTTTTGGCTCCTTTCCGGGGATAATCAGGGTGTGGGATATGAGGATGTAATTCCCAACAAATCGAATAATAAAAATTATCCGTTTACTTCAGGCAATATGGCAGAGCAGCTTATTAAAATGGGTTATTCCTTTAAAGGATATTCTGAAAGCCTGCCTTCAATCGGTGATACAATTTATAAAACAGAAAAATATGCCCGGAAACATGTTCCATGGATTAGCTTTAGTAACATTCCCAATGGAACGACTGAATTGAATTCTTCAAATCTTCAGTTTGCACAATTTCCAACCGATTTTAATAAGCTTCCTACAGTTTGTTTTGTAATACCTAACCTGGTAAACGATATGCATGACCCGGCAGATCCGCAAGTGAGTGTAAAGAATGGTGATGATTGGCTTAAAGAAAATATTAACAATTACCTGACCTGGGCTAAAGTTCATAATAGTCTTTTAATAATAACCTTTGATGAAAATGATGATATAAGTAAGTACAGAGGATTGACCGATCCGGCAAGTTCAGATCATGATATAAAGAATAGAATTCCTACATTAATTGCCGGGGCAAATGTTATTCCCGGTAATTATGGTGAAGGAAAAGGTATAACGCACGTAAATATTCTGAGAACGATCGAAGCAATGTATAACCTTTCCAGATCAGGGCATCAACAGGATAACGCGTTAAAATACGGTATTAGAGATGATTATATTATAAAAGACATATTTGATATAAGATCTGATGCCAACCATTTAGTTGATGCTAAAAGTGAATTGAATTGATTCTGCAAAACAGTTAATCTCTTTAGGTGAGGTGGAGGTTCAACTCCTCCGAAGGAGTCCTTCGGACTACGGAGTTGTAAGTTATCGGGGCTTACTTGATTGAACCCACTAATTTTTATCAAGTTTATTGTGTAAATAATAGTAATTGAGTATGTTTATAAAAAACTCAGGA
>JAJDNK010000168.1 GCA_022340715.1 bacterium BMS3Abin03
TCTTTGTAACCTATTTGATAATAATAACTTAGCAGTAAAGCTTCAACTCCCGCCACCTCCACTCGTCTTTATGTTGAGTTGCTAAATCATAAATACAGTATAGTTTGGTTTTGTAATATTTATCTAGGAATTGAAAAATAAAATTATCATTACATTACATCGAGTGTTATAAAACTAGAATTATCCATTTGCACATAAACATAACTCCCCAATAATTTTTATATTACATCATATCTTTTTGCAAATTGTGAGATGTGATATGAAAAATCTTCAACGTTTATTTATCCTCCTATTATTTTCTATTCAATCTTTTGCTTCAGGAATATTTGTTAACCAGGTTGGATATTTATCAAACTTACCGAAATATTTTTACACAGATGAAAATGTAGACAGTTTTTATGTTGTAGAAAGTACAACAGGAACAGTTTACTTTCGGGATGCTTTAATTCTTTCGGTTACCGATGATCAGGCAACTGGTTTAACATTGTACAAAGGTGATTTTACTACGTTTGAGAGAACCGGTTCTTATTTAATAAGGCTTAGCAATGGAGATTCTTCATTTGTTTTTAATATTTCATCAAATGTTTTTGAAAATGCTTATTATAAATCTCTAAAAGGATTTTATTTCCAGCGATGCGGAGTGGAATTAACAACTGAATTTGCCGGTGTATATCACCATCCCGCCTGTCATCTAAATGACGGGATGCTTCACTCAACAACAGGGGATTCCGGTTATGTTGAAAATAAGGGCGGCTGGCATGACGCCGGTGATTATGGAAAGTATGTTGTTAATGCAGGGGTAACAGTTGGAACAATGTTAATGGCTTATGAATACTTTCCGGATAAATTTAATCAGGATGATTTAGATATTACCGAAAGCGGAAATTCAGTTCCAGACATTTTAGATGAAGCAAGATTTGAACTGGAATGGCTTTTAAAAATGCAAAGGGAAGACGGTGGAGTCTATTTTAAATTAACGAGGGAAAATTTTTCGGGATTTGTTATGCCACAGACTGATAATGCGACTAGGTACATTTACCAAGTATCGAGCACAGCAACCGGTGATTTTGCTGCCTTGATGGCAAGAGCTTCAAGATTATTCAAAAATTATGATGCGGATTTTTCAAACCAATGTCTTGATGCAGCAGAATTAGCCTGGTCTTTTTTATCGGATAATTCATCAATCGTTCCTGCAGGCGGATTTAAAAATCCACCCGGCACCGCTACAGGAGAATACGGCGATGGTGATGACAGAGACGAACGCCTGTGGGCATCGGCAGAGCTTTTTGAAACTACGAGTGATTCTGTTTACAATCAATATTTTACAAGTCATTATAATTATTCCGGGACGATTAGTTCCACAATGTGGTGGGGAAATGTTAAAGATCTTGCACATCTTACTTATTTGCTTAGTACACAATCAGCTGCCTCTCAAACAATTAAGAATAATATTAATTCCGGGTTGATTAATTATTGCAATTCATTTGAAAATAGTTCTCAACAAAATGGATTCGGAGTTACTTTAAGTCAATATCAATATACGTGGGGATGTAATTCCGATGTTTTGAATAATGCTATTCTTCTGCTTTTTGGTTATGAGCAAACAAAGAACGAGGACTATTATAATCTGGCATTGAAACAATTAAATTATATTCTTGGAATAAATGCAAACAACAAATCCTATGTAACCGGCTTAGGGTCAAATCCTGTTATGCATCCACATCATCGTCCTTCGGGTGCGGATGGAATAACCGATCCGGTGCCCGGTTTAATGGCGGGTGGACCCGATAGATACCTGGACGATGCTGTATTGCAATCACACTATAATAACACGACTCCCCCGGCTTTATGTTATATCGATGACGAGGGAAGTTATGCTTCAAATGAAATTGCAATAAATTGGAACGCGCCACTTGTTTTTGTTCTCGGCTATTTTAATTCTGAAGGGATTACAGATGTTAAAGAGCGCGGAAGCAATATCTTGCCATCAGAATATAAGCTTGAGCAAAATTATCCAAATCCTTTTAACCCGAATACATTCATAAACTATTCGTTGCCCCAGGAAAGCTTTGTTTTATTAGTCGTTTTTTCTTCAACAGGACAGTTAGTAAGGCAGCTTGTAAACAGTTCTGAGAAAGCCGGTAATTATAGAATAAGTTTTGATGCCGACGGGATTTCAAGCGGAGTGTATTTTTACCGGATCAAAGCAGGGGAGTTTGTTTCAACCAAAAAGATGATGCTTTTAAAGTAACATTTGTAGATTTTATAGAATCTATAATAACTTATCAAACTTATAAGCATTTGCCTCTAAATCATAGAAATTCTAACAATTATTACAGGTAAGAACCGGTATATAATTTGGGCACTTATCTTATTAATCTTAATAAAATATTAGTTTAATTTATTAGAATATTTTTTCCAATCAGGAATTTGCTATGAAAAAGCATTATATAATTACTTGTCTTTTCAGTGTATCGATTCTTCTTTTATCATCAATAAACATTTATCCTCAGAAATTTAAAAATCTTGCATTAACTCCGCCAATGGGATGGAATAGTTGGAATGCTTTTGCGTGCGATATAAATGAAGATCTGATTAAGAAAACAGCAGATGAAATGGTAGCATCCGGAATGAAAGATGCCGGGTATGTGTACATCGTTATTGATGATTGCTGGCAGCTTGATCATCGTGACAGTCTTGGATTCATTATTCCCGATCTCGAAAGATTTCCCTCAGGTATAAAATCTATTGCCGATTATATTCATTCAAAAGGATTAAAATTCGGAATTCATTCCTGTGCTGGTTCAAGAAGTTGTGCAGATTATCCCGGCAGCAGAGGTCATGAATACCAGGATGCAATAACTTATGCAAGCTGGGGAGTTGATTATTTAAAATATGATTGGTGTAATACCGAAGGCTTAAATGCTGAAGGTGCTTACACAACTATGCGTGATGCGCTTTATTCTGCAGGTCGTCCTGTTGTTTTTAGTTTATGTGAATGGGGAAACAATAAACCCTGGGAATGGGGAGCAAAGGTCGGGCATTTGTGGAGAACAACAGGGGACATAATAAATTGTTTTGATTGTGTTGTTGATCATGGTACGTGGAAATCGTGGGGAGTGCTACCGATAATTGATAAACAGGATGAACTTAGAAAATATGCGGGGCCAGATCATTGGAACGACCCTGATATGCTTGAAGTTGGTAACGGTTTAACACTTGGTGAAGATAGAGCTCATTTTTCTATGTGGTGTATGCTTGCTGCTCCTTTAATTGCCGGTAACGATATCAGGAATATGTCTGAAGAAATTGAAAGTGTGCTTACTAATCGTGATGTTATTGCTGTTGATCAGGATTCGCTAGGGGTGCAGGGATTTAAATTTATTTCGAATGGAGAAATTGAGGTATGGTTCAAACCTCTTGTAAATGGAGATTGGGCTATGTGCGTTTTGAACAGAAGTAGTTCTACACAAAAATTCTCTTTCGATTGGTCGAGGGAATATATTTCGGATGATCTTTCCAAAAGAAAAACGGATTTTAATGAAATAACTTACAACCTGAAAAATCTCTGGACGGGTAAAGATGCCGGAACAACTCAACAATTATTAAATTCAGAAATACCTTCTCACGATGTATTAATGCTTCGTCTTTCCCCCGTTCAAACAGACGAAATGAAATAATAAGCTATGGATAAAAAAGATTGTGAAATAAAATTTTGTTTAAATAAATAGTATCGAATATGAAATATTTAAAACTATCATTGTACATCCTCCTGTTTTCATCTACAGCATTTTCACAAATGAACCGTATTAAGTATAATAACCAGGAATTATTCCTTAGTGGATCTAACCTTGCATGGGTGAACTTTGCGAATGATATCGGATCCGGTTTTACAGATACATTAAGATTTGCAGACGTGATGCTGCAGTCGCATGTCCACGGCGGTAATGCATTGCGCTGGTGGCTTCATACCGACGGAACTTCCTCGCCTGCGTTCGACAACAATTCGGATTCTGTAATTGGACCGGGCACAAATACAATTGAAGATCTTAAGAAGGTATTGGATATAGCATGGGAAAGGGAAATAGGATTGGATCTTTGTCTCTGGTCTTTCGATATGCTTCGTTCCAATAAACCTCAGAACGTTCTTAACAGAAATTATCTTTTATTAACCGACACAAATTATACGTGGGCATACATTAACAATTGTTTGATACCGATGGTAGATTCCTTGAAGGGGCATCCCGGAATTTTAACCTGGGAAATTTTTAACGAACCGGAGGGAATGAGCAACGAATTCGGATGGTCTGGTATAAATCACGTTCCAATGTCTATCATTCAGCGATTTATTAATCTTTGTACCGGGGCTATTCATCGTGTAGATTCTACTGTCCAGGTTACGAGCGGATGCTGGAGTTTCCAGGCACTTACGGATGTACAGATAATGTCTACAGGACTTCAACGGTTATTTAAACTCAGTGAATTAGAAAAACAAAACATTACAACTGTTTTTAATCAATTGCATAATCTATCTTATTCAACTGATGAATACATTAGTTATTTAGCAAAAGTTTCAACCGCTGCAAACTACAATTATTATTCAGATGAAAGACTAATTGCCGAAGGTGGTGATTCGCTGGGCACCCTCAATTTTTATTCTGCTCATTACTATGTCGGTTTGGGTGTCAATAATTCACCATTTGTACATTCAAGAAGTTATTGGGAGCTTGATAAACCTATTGTTATTGCAGAGTTTGCAATGCAAACTAACGATGGTACGCCGAAAGAGGATTTATTCTTAAGATTGTATCAATTCGGATACGCAGGTGCTATGCCGTGGTCATGGACGGATGTGAATTTATCTGCGCCTGAGGACATGCTTGCAGGTATGCAATATATGTGGGATAATTATCGATCAGACGTAGATGTAAATGGTATTGCAGGTGAATGGCCATACATAACTATTACAAGTCCTGTTGCGGATAGTGTTATTGCTGATACTTTAGAAATTACTATAGTTGCGGATGCTTATGATAACGATGGCTATATATCACTTGTTGAATTTTTTGCAAATGATAGCTTGATCGGTGCTAAAGATACACTTCCGTTCACTTATAGTTGGACAAATGTTTCACCTGATCACTACATTTTGAAAGCTATTGCTATAGATAACCAGGGACATCAAACGATTTCTAACCTGGTTCCAATACAAATTGGGATTCCACCTATGACAAGACTTGAAGCTGAAGCAGCTCCAAGATCTGGTAGTGGAATGACAATCCGAAGTGATGCGAATGCCAGTAATGGAGCCTATGTTGATATCGCAACTAACAATGCCGGTACTACAATAACCTGGACTCTTTCATCAGTACCGGAAGCCGGTAATTATCAAATAGCTTTTGGTTATAGGCTTAAATATGACACTCCTAAAGAACAGTTTATTAATGTAAACGGTATTCGTGTTGATACTATTAGATTCGAAGGTAATAAAACTACCTGGCTTGAAAAAACTACTGATGTTGATTTAATTCAAGGGCTGAATACAATTCAAATGGAAATGTACTGGGGCTGGATGTATCTTGATTATCTTGCAGTGCCGAATACAATTGTTACTGCTGTTGATGATGATTCGCAAATTCCTGTAAACTTTTCATTGGATCAAAACTATCCAAATCCGTTTAATCCTGTAACAAAAATAAGGTACACATTGGCAAATGAAATACAAGTAAACTTAGTTGTTTATGATATCCTGGGAAGGAAAGTTGCAACTTTGGTTAATGAGGAACAAAAAGCCGGATCGTATAATGTTCAGTTTGATGCTCATAATTTAGCAAGCGGGGTATATTTCTATCGTATTAAGGCAGGTAATTTCAGCAGAGTAAACAAGATGATGCTTTTGAAGTAGAAGTTAAATTTTCATTGATTCTTTACCGAATGAAGTAATAATATTTCTTTTAAAGAATAATTCGTATAAAAATATTAATAGCACCGGTACATATTCAAATATTAAAACCAGAGGGTAATTTTTCCAAACATTGTATAATTGGTAATTCAAAATTGTAATTACTGTTAGACTTACCAGATTGATATATAATATCCCACTCCATCTTGGGATAAAGGGAAGCAGCACTGCCAGCCACGTTACATACCACGGATGAACAATTGGTGAAAAGATCAAAAGAAGAAAAACAGATATGTAAATTTTGCTTAAAAAATCTTTCTTCGAAGATATAACAGGGATGTATGCTAACAAAAACAAAATCCCGCAAATTAATCTTGTTTTCTGATTATCATTCAAAAACGAATTCAATATTTCAAATATAAAACCGTTAAATGTCCAGTTAACTGTAAAGTTTCCAAGAGCCTCAAAAATTCCACTGAATGAAACTGAAAATAAAAAAGGAAGATACACTATTGCACAAACTAAAAACGGAATGATTATAACCTGAATTTTATTTTTTATCCTTTTTTCAGTAAAGAATAAAATAGGCAGTAAAATTAATCCTAATGGTTTTATACAGACTGATAATCCGATTAAAATAAGGCTGATAATATTTCTTTTACGCAGGTAAAAGTAAATTGCAAAAATAAATAATGTTAATCCAAATCCATCTACATGTGCATCGATAAGGAACTGGAAAATCGGCAACGGCGCAAGCATATATATCAGCAGAAATTTTAAGGGGAATTTTAATTCCTTTAGAATAAGATAAAGTCCGGTAAGAGTTAAAAGTTCAAAAAGGAACAAAAGAATTTTTATTCCCCAATAACTTTCTCCCCCTATCATATATCCAAGACAGAAAATTTCCGCACTCAAAGGAGGATAAATTGTTTTAATATCGGGATAATTCACTAACAGAGGTAAAATATCGGAATGCATTTTTGTTAATTCCGGATCTGCCGGTGCGTATTGGTAAGGATTTATTCCATTTGCAAGCACTTTTCCATCCCAAATGTACCTGTAGTAATCATCGGAACCGGTCGGTTGAATAAATAGAACACAGATTCTTAATATCAATGCAGCAATAATCAGAACATAGAAATAATTTTTTGGAATGTGAATCTTGAATAAATAAAAACATAAAAAAATAAAAACCAATGATGTTGAAATATATACGACAGAATATGGAATTATTAATGAGGAAGCAGGCAAAAAAAACAGGAAATATAGAAGTAAGTAAATCAGGAACGGCAGTAATAATTTTAATGCCGGCATAGGAGTATCTTCAACATTGTTTAATATATCTGATTGCATAATCAAATATACATTATTTCAGATTTTGGATTTAAATCGCGAAATCGAAATCCAAATTTTATTGATTACTTGATACCGAGCTCTTTGCACATTCTGTAAAAGTTAGATGGGGCCATTCCAAGTTTTTCAGCAGCACTTGAATCCGAACTTGAAATACTTCTTACATATTTGAAATATTTGGTTCTAAAAATTTTTTCCATCTCTTTTAAGGGAAGTATCTGACCCGAATATAAATCTTCAAAATTGTTTTCATCTTTTACTAGGATATGATTCCTAAGTATCAAAGGATTGCTGATATCTTTTGCAGTAATTGTTCCATTGCTATTTATCATCAATCTCTGGACGACATTTCTGAGTTCTCTTACATTACCGGGCCATTTATAATTTAAAAGTATTTCTTTAGCCTTTTCATCTACCTGCGGTTTTTTTACATTCATATCACGGCTGAAATATTCTATAAAATGATCGAACAAAAGAATAATATCATTGCCACGTTTTTTCAGAGGAACGATATCAATCGGGACAACATTTAACCTGTAGTAGAGGTCTTCTCTGAAGTTATTGTTCATTACTTCCAGGGCGAGATTTTTATTCGATGCTGCAATTATTCTTACATCGACATTAATTTTTCCAACTCTGCCAATTTTTTCTATCTCGCCATCCTGGATTACACGAAGCAGTTTTACCTGTGCGGAGAGTGGGAGTTCACCAACTTCATCGAGAAAGAGGGTACCATGGTTTGCTATTTCAAAGAGCCCTTGTTTGTTCGAATTAGCTCCGGTAAAAGCTCCCTTCTGATAGCCGAATAATTCGCTTTCAATTAATTCACTAGGGATGCTGCCGCAATTGATAGGAATAAAATTTTCATATTTCCTTTTACTTTTTAGATGTATGTTCCAGGCTACCAATTCTTTCCCGGTTCCTGAAGCTCCGTTGATCAGAACATTTGCATCACTCTTTGCATACTTTTCTATATTATCTTTTAGCTGTAATACTGGATCAGACTCACCGATAATCTTTTTTAATTCTAGTAAACTTTGAACGTTTTGCGTTAATTTTTTGTCGGATTTTGTTTTATATCTTTCTAATCTCTTTTTCTCGTATGCGTTAAAAATGCTCAGGATAAAATCTGTTGGCTGATAAATATAATTCTCAATATTACTCGGATACTTGGTACAATACCAGAAAGCACCAGCCCGGATTAAACTGTTTGCAAAGTCATAGTTGGTTATATTAATAGTCATCTTTGTAATAACAATTATCTGGATGAAGGGATCGTAATTTTTAATTTTGCTGATTAACTCTTCACCTTTTAAACCACCAGATATCTGATAATCTAGTATAACTATGTCATAAGTATCGGGATTTTCTTTTATCAGTTCCAGAGCGGCGCGTCCGTTTGAAATTACATCTTTTATATTAATTCTCGTATCATAATATGCGACCGTTTTCTTTACTCTTTTAACGTCAAATTCTTCGTCTTCAATTAAAAGGATGTTTATATTATCTTTTCGTTCCATCATACAACTCTCTAATTTTTTATTTTTATAGTGAACTTACAGCCGGCTTCTTCAAGGTTTTCTACGTCAAGTTGCCAGCCGCATCTCTCAACTGCCATCTGGTAGGCAATAAAACATCCGTAACCTGAATTGGAACCTTCAATTTTTTTTGTGGATTCGTTTTCCAGAAATATCTTTTTGATTCCTTTTTCATCCTTTCCCAGAAGTTCTTTTTTGATTCCAACACCATTATCACAAATAGTTACATGGGTAATGTTGTTAACACGATCGTATTTTGTAATGATTTTAATAATGATTGATTTTTTATTTCCATGATCAATACTATTTTGAATTAGTGGTTCGAATATTTCCCATACGACAAATTCATTTACGTTTACAAATGGAACTGTTTCATCCAGGTCAAGATCAAAATCAAACATCTCGTTTTTGCTTGAAATACGCAGAAAAATGTTTTTAACTATAAATCTGATAATCTGGTTTATACTAGTGTGAAACATAGGATTAATTATTGTGTTAATTTCATGATCATACCACTTCATATCATAAATAATCCTGGAAATGAAATTAGAGTAGGTTATTACTCTTCCTTTAAGATCATCTAAGTTTTTACTGTTCATTTGTCTAACATCTTCTTTAATAAATCCGATTATCTTTTCAGCTTTGTGATGTGTATGATAGATTCTTTTTGTAAAGAGTGATTCTTTTTCTAATCGTATTTGCTTTGCCAGGTTTTCCTTATGCTCTTCATATAATTTTTGCTGTGCTTCGTTTCTTTCTCTAACCGCCTGTGACGAAACTAAAAATATTGCAATAAGTCCTATGAATATTAGCGAAGTATAAACAATAGCAACTTTATTGAAGTTTGTACTTATATCATCAGTTAGAAATGAAAAATCAGGGGTGATTCTCATGTACATAACACCAATATATTCTCCGTCAGGAACAAAGGGAACAAGTATATTAAATGTGTTTTGACTTTTAAGAGTGCTGTAGATTACTTCAGCGGATTTCATTTTATCTTTTTCTGATTTATAAAGTTCAACGCCTTCGGTATGAGGATTGTTAAATGTTTCGTAAGGGACTAATGTTCCCAAAATAAATGAATGGAGTTTTTGTCCGCTGTCGATAACATATAATCTGTTATTCTTACTAAGAATTAAAAAAATATCTTCAACACTTTTTTGCAATAATTGCTGTTTAAAGATAACGTTAAAGGAATAAATTATATCGTTATTCTCTCTCTCCGTATCCAGTTTATGCAGGAATAAATTTTCAAATAATAGTTCCATACTTGTGGAAGTTACCACTGCAAGTCTTTCAGCGGAGTATTTTCTGTACCAAGCCTGTGTCTCTCCTAAAAAGTCATCCAGCGTAGATTTCTGAATAAAGGCAAGTGCTATCTGGAAAATTATTAGTATTGTGAAAAATATGGTTATATGTCTGATTTCAAATTTATACTTTGAAAATTTATTTGTAATGTGTTTGTTGAACATGTATTCTTTCAGTTAAAATCTGTTTATCATAACCCGGTCTGTTTGGATAGCCATAGTACATTCGCTTAAAGCCTTTTTTACCGGCAGCATTTTTTGAATAGCACTATTAATATAGAAAGACATTATCTTGGAATATCTTGTATATTCAGTGTTGGCAGGTCTGTGGACTCCGGATTTCATAAATTCTTTCATTTCCTTTATATCAGGATATCTCTCTAAATATTCCTGTTTATCATAAAAATCGTTGGAAACAGGATAGTATCCGCTCTCCTTATAGAATATTTCCTGGGATTCATCTTTTAGTAAAAATTTCACAAAGTCAATAACAGCTTCTTTTTTATTAGAGAATTTAGAAACCATAAGATTCCATCCACCCCAAATTGAAGTTGGCATACCCGATTTAAAATAGGGAACAGGTATTTTCTTAAGATGACTTTCTTTTTCAGAATCAAACGGATGTTCTTTAAAGTCTTTATCATATGTTGGCCATCCCCAGATAAATAATCCATTGTTTTTGATATAGTATTCGAAGCTTGATATTTCTGTAAATTTGGTTACTATTTCCGGAGTTGCGTGGTATTTGTGGACCAGATCAACGAGCATTTGTAAGGCTTGTATAGCTTCGGGTGTGTTAAAGTTGAAACCATGATTTTCAAAATAATTTCTATCGAGACTTAACAACATTTCCATATAAACACAAATAAGTCCCTCATAATCAGCTGCAGGATAAATATAGAACGGACCTTTGTAGTTAAGTTTGTTTTTAAGTTTTAGGAAATCCTCCCAGGTAATGCTTCTTTTAAGTTCTTGTTTAATCAGTTTATAGTTTTTAAACTTTTTCAAAAGATCATCCCGGTAATAAATAATACCCTGAACTAAATCCAGTGGGACAGCGACAAGCTCACCTTCATAATAACATGATTCAAGAGCGGAACTTAAGATCTTCTTCCTTTCTGAGTCGGAAAAATATTTATCCAATGGTTCGCACCATTTTGCAAATCTTTGAACCCAAATTAAATCTACAGCAAGCAGATCAATACCATCACCTCTACCTCTTAAAGAGCGGGCAAGCATTTCTTTTCTTTCATTGGTGCCGAAATCGAAATTCGGGAAGTCAATAGGTATTACTTTGACTTTGCCCTCATTAAGTTTATTGTATCGTTCGATAAGTATTTTGTGTGCGGCTGTTATTCTATCGGCAAAATATATTTCGGTTACTTCATTCTTCCTGGATTTATAAAGGAATGAAGAGATTAAAACGTATGCAATAGTAACAAAGAGAAGGAATAAAAGTCCCCATTTTTGTTTGATTTTGATATTCATTTTGGATGGAAATTTTATCATTTATTATTAATTGACAATGTATATGCCACCTCAAAATCCGCAGATTTTTTTATTTATTTGATAAAATTGATTTTTCTGTTTTATTAAAATAATAAAAAGCAGCTATTATAATAAGCTAAATTAGATTTTAGATTGCACTACTCAGACTTTTATTTCAATTAATTAATGTAGACTGATTTCATAAGTTATTATTCTTTCATCGTAAACAACTTTTGCTTTAGTAAAAAAATGTGCGGTACTCTTTAATAATATTAATAAAGATTCACTTGTTTAAATAAAGGAAAGAGATTTTTGATCTCGAAATCACATTGATTGAGTTGAGTTAGGAAGACTTTCAAATGTTATTAAAACCGGAAAGATGTTTATTATCTTTATAACTATTTATCAATATGATAAAGTATCTAAAACAAAACTATTTATAAAATTTTAGATCAGGAATTATTCGACATTATGGTAAATGGCACTATTTATGACTTTTCAAGCAAAACAAATCAATTTTAATTACGAATGCAATTAAATACTGTTGATATCCTAATAATTGTAGTTTACCTGCTGCTGATTGTAGTATTAGGTATAGTCCTTTCAAAAAGAGCTTCAAAGAGTATAGATAATTATTTTCTCGGTGGGAACAAGATTCCGTGGTATATACTTGGGGTTTCAAATGCGTCCGGAATGTTTGATATTACCGGAACGATCTGGCTTGTGATGCTTCTGTTTGTTTATGGAGTCAAAAGTGTTTTCATTCCCTGGGCGTGGCCTGTATTCAATCAAATTTTCTTGATGATTTATTTATCTGCGTGGCTGAGAAAATCCAATGTGATGACAGGAGCCGAGTGGATTAAAACTAGGTTTGGCAACAGCAAAGGCGCACAGCTTTCACATATTGTAATAGTTGTTTTTGCTATCATAGGTGTTATTGGGTTTTTAGCTTATGGTTTTAAAGGCTCCGGAAAATTCTTCGCTACTTTTCTGCCCTGGGATTGGTCGCCTGATATTTATGCTCTACTTATAATGTCTATTACGGCTATCTATGTAATTAAGGGTGGAATGTATAGTGTAGTCTTAACCGAGATTATACAATTTTCTATTATGACTATAGGCGGAATTGTAATTGGAATAATAGCTATTAACCAGGTAAGCCCGGAAATTCTCAGCTCAGTATTACCAGCGGGTTGGAATGATATTACATTCGGATGGCATCTTAATCTTGATTGGTCTAATACATTAGCTGATCTGAATAATAAAATAGCGAATGATGAGTATTCTCTATTTGGTTTCTTCTTTATGGTTATAGTTTTTAAAGGATTTCTGGTTAGTATGGCAGGACCAGCACCTAACTACGATATGCAAAGAATACTCGCAACAAAATCACCGGTTGAAGCTGCTAAGATGAGTGGAATGGTAAGTGTAGTTTTGTTCATACCGAGATATATGATGATTACAGGTTTAACAGTTTTAGCACTGGGATTTTTTATTCCTCATATCCAGGCAATGGGAGCTAATTTCGATTTTGAATTAATTTTGCCGATTGCTATCCGTGATTATGTTCCGGCCGGATTAAGAGGAGTGCTAATAGCAGGATTAGTTGCAGCATTTATGTCAACTTATGCAGCAACTGTTAATGCTGCTCCGGCATACATAGTTAATGATATTTATAAGAAGTATATAAAACCTAACGCCGATGAAAAAACCTATGTGAGAATGAGTTATATAATTTCATTTGTAGTAATTCTCGTAGGTTGTTTTTTCGGATTTATAACCAGATCGGTAGATCAGGCAACCCTTTGGATTGTAAACTCTCTCTATGGGGGTTATACTGCTGCAAACTTTTTTAAATGGTATTGGTGGAGATTTAACGGTTATGGTTATTTCTGGGGAATGGTTGCGGGATTAGCATCTTTATTTGTAGTTCCCGCAATATTTCCGTCCCTAAATTCATTCCAGTCATTTCCTATAATTCTGGTTCTTTCTGTTATAGGGTGCTTTATTGGAACGTTATTAACAAAACCTGAAAAGGAAGAAGTGCTGAAAAATTTCTACATGACAGTAAAGCCCTGGGGATTCTGGAAACCTATTCACGAAAAAGTTATGCTGGAACATCCTGAGTTCATGAAAAATACTGCATTCAAACGCGATATGTTTAATGTAGTAATTGGAATTATCTGGCAGGTAACCCTGGTAGTGATTCCTATTTATCTTGTAACACAAGAACCAGGTTCGATGACAATTGCAATTGTTATCTGTTTAATAACAACAATTATACTGAAGAAAAACTGGTGGGATAAGTTAAACGATTCCTTTGGGTATGATCCAGTTTTGGAAAAAGTAAAAGCTGAAGAAGATAGGGCAATATTAGTTGGTGATAATAAATGACGAAGAAAGAATTTGATACACAAGTAAAAATTATTTTTCATGAACATGAAAAACTGGTAACTCGTAAAAATGAAGTTACTGAAAAAACCAACGGTACATTTAAACGATATAAATATCCTGTTATTACTGCGGAACATACACCTATATTCTGGAGATACGATCTGAATTATAAGTCTAATCCATTTTTAATGGAAAGACTTGGAGTAAACGCAACCTGCAATGCCGGGGCAATCGAGTTTGAAGGAAAGATTTTATTAGGGGTCAGAGTTGAAGGGAATGAAAGGAAGTCTTTTTTGGCAATTGCTGAATCACCAAATGGAATTGATAATTTTAAATTTTGGGATTATCCAATAACAATGCCTGAAACCGAAAATCCTGATATTAATGTTTATGATATCAGGATTGTTAGACATGAAGATGGCTGGATTTACGGACTATTTTGTACAGAAAGAAAAGATTCCGATGCACCCGCAAGTGATACTTCTGCTGCCAACGCTCAATGTGGTATTGCCAAGACAAAAGATTTTGTTGAATGGGAAAGACTGCAGGATTTGAAAACAAAATCACCGCAGCAGCGCAATGTTGTTTTACATCCGGAATTTGTTAATGGTAAGTATGCATTTTACACCCGTCCGCAGGATGGATTTATCGATGCTGGTACAGGAGGAGGAATAGGTTGGGGATTATCGGATTCAATTGAAAATGCAGTTGTTGATAAAGAAATAATTATCGATGACCGTATTTATCATACAATAAAGGAAGTTAAAAACGGGTTGGGTCCTGCACCCATTAAAACTGAGAAAGGATGGCTTCAATTAGCTCATGGTGTAAGAAATACAGCAGCAGGATTACGTTATGTATTATACATGTTTCTGACCGATTTGAAAGAACCAAACAAAGTAATTGCATCACCCGGTGGATATTTTTTGGCTCCTGTTGGCGATGAAAGAGTTGGAGATGTATCTAATGTGGTTTTCAGTAACGGATGGGTAAAAAGAGATAACGATGAAGTTCTTATTTATTACGCATCTGCAGATACAAGAATGCATGTTGCAACTTCTACAGTTGATAGACTCCTCGATTATGTTTTTAATACCCCACCGGATGCTTTGAGGAGTGCTGCTTGTGTTGAACAACGGAATAAGCTTATAAGTAAAAATCTGGAGTTGATGAAAAATTGATTTTTTCTCAAACTGTTCTCCTTCAAATGCCGCGCGATGTAAAAGTTGCGCGGCTTTTTTTGGCAAGCAGTATTAAGTATTGGGAAATTTTCAATTGTGAGAAATTATAAAATCAATATTTAAAAAAATCCAAAACATTTGTTCACATTAAATGGAATTTTAGCTAAATATGAATTCATTGTAAAATGTAGTTAAGTGGAATAGAAATTGCTTTAATTTATCATCTTTGCACAAATAATCATATATTTGTAATGTATTGTTCAATTTTTAGGGAAGGGGAATTATGGTGACCCGTTTTTTACAGAAGTTTGTTAAAACCTGTCCCAAAACAGGTAGATTCAGGGGCATTAAACCACTAAAAGGATTTGCACATCTGTTGTTCCCGTTAATCGGATTTCTTGCACTATTATGGATATTATTTCGTGTTATTTCAAAACCAAGCAGAATTAATTATCCTTGTGTAAAAGCCGCAATGCCTTTTGCCGCCGGCTTTATTGAAAGCGTTGTTTTTTTTATTGTGTCTGCAATTGCTTTTCTTAAATTAAAAAAATCATTCTTTAAGTATGATTATATTTTTGCTGCAGTGTTCGTAACTCTGGCAATCGGTGCTGTAAGTTATATTGATTCTGACACCATACAACCAAAGTTTCCGACAATTTACCAGGAACCGAATGAACCTATGGGAACAGCACAGGGTATTTTTCCGGGAAGAGTTGTATGGATGCACGATCCAGATGCAACAAATGAGAATTGCAATCCCAACGAATATGGAGATGGCTGGTTTTTGCCTAAAAATAATGATCAGAATGTAATTGATGAAATGTTATCAACCGGATTAAAAAGTTTAACTGGCACTACAAGTGATGCTGAAGCGTGGGATTCTATATTTATTTATCATAACAGAAATATTGGTAAGGGTGATTTAGGATATAGTGCCGGAGAAAAGATTTTTATAAAAATAAATATAGTTAGTGGTTGGGGTGGCAACTATGATACGGATGATTTGTCTAAAGTGGAAAATGGATCTTACGGGATTTCTGAAACTTCACCCCAAATTGTTCTTGCTGCTTTAAGACAATTAGTGGATACTGCCGGTATTCCCCAGGAAAATATTTACATTGGGGATCCGTTGAGACATATCTATAAACATTTGTATGATTATTGGCATCCGGAATTTCCTAATGTTCATTATATGGACCACAATGGTTATACTAATTTAGGAAGAGAAGTTTTAGTACCCAGCGATTCAGCTAAAATTGAATATTCCGACAGGGGGAAAATTTTAAGAACGAATGTCTGGTATAACTCGACCCCTGGAGATGATCCTGTTACAGAAGATCATTTTTATACAATATATGATGAAGCGGAATACATTCTCAATCTTCCGATGCTTAAGGGACATAAACGTGCTGGTATGACTGCCTTCGCAAAAAATCATTTTGGTTCCCATACACGCGAAGATGCTGCACATTTGCATAATGGATTGGTAGCTCCGACGGAAATGCCCAATGTAACACGTTCAGGTTACGGTTTATATAGAGTTCAGGTTGATATTATGGGCGATGAGATATTAGGAAAGAAAAACCTTGTATATATTTTAGATGCATTATGGACTGCTGATCAGGAAATTAGCTTTCCAAAGAAATTTACGATGGAGCCATTTAATAATGACTGGATGTCCTCAATATTTTTGTCTCTTGATCCTGTTGCGATAGAATCTGTCGGGTTTGATTTTCTTCGCTCAGAGTTTACTGTAGATCGTCCTGATATAGGTGATAATGCCGGAACTTACGTCCAGATGGACGGAGTTGATGATTACCTTGAACAAGCTGCTGATCCGGTAAACTGGCCAGATAGTATATTAGGTACGGATGGTGAATACTATCCTTTTACAGGATACGATCCTGAAAATGATGGAACTGTAATCGCCAGCCTCGGTACTCATGAGCACTGGAATAATCCAATTGATAAAGAATATTCTCGCAATCTTAAAACAGGTGATGGAATAGAATTATTTACTCCACCTATTGTTTCTGTTGAAAACACAAATCCGGAAGTTCCGGCTGATTTTGTATTGCATCAGAATTATCCCAATCCGTTCAATCCTTCAACAACGATTGAATTCAACTTAAAAAAGGCGGCTAATGTTGAACTTAATGTTTATGATGCAACAGGAAAAATAGTCGATGTTATAATCAAAAATGAATTTAAATCTGAAGGTACGTACAAAGTTGTATATAATGCCGAGAGGTTAGCGAGTGGTGTTTACTTTGTTCATCTTACAGCAGATAATTCTATAAGTACAATTAAAATGATTTTAATGAAGTAATAATATTCTACCAAAAACCTCCGGGTTTATAAAAGCCCGGAGGTTTAGGTGGATTTAAATCCTTTCTTAATAGTTTAATTTTATTCCCACTAACATAGATATTCCAACTGCCGTGTAGCCATCATCTATATAATATTTCTTATCTGTAAGATTGTTTCCCTTAACATAAAAGGTTAGCCAGTTAGTAACGGCAGCATCAACTGATAGTGAAAGTAACGTATAATTTTGCTTTGTAAAAGTTCCTGAAGTATATAAATTAAAAATTCCCTGTATATCTGATGAAACCGTAAAGATGTTAAAATCGTAAGCAAGATGTAAATTAATTTTGTGCTCTGGAGCGTAAGGCAGCTTTACACTCGTGTGAATGTATGAGTAATTTAATTGTGCACTTAAGGAGTTTTGCTTTGGCATAGAAATCATTAGCTCAATTCCTTTGTTGTTAAAGCTCCCGGTATTTACTTTTTGCATCCCTTGTCCGACAGGAACTGTTTGAATAATGTTTTCAGCATCTATGTAGAAAATAGTTAATTCCCCTTTAATCATACGATCAATAAATAATCTGGAAATTCCTACTTCATAAGACCATAATCTTTCCGGTTTAAGTTTTTCATTTGAGACAGGAAATAAAAACAAGTCTGCAATTGTAGGTCCTCTGAAAGCTTTCCCGGCATTTCCTTTTATTATCGTTTCATCATCAAGTCGGTATGATAAACCGAACTGAGGTGTGTAATCAGTACCGTAAGCGGAATTATTCGTGAATCTTAGTCCGGTGCTAAGATTTAAATTTTTAAAAAATGTAAGCTGTAGTATTCCATAGGCTGCTGTCTCGTCAATCGATAAATCCTGGTTCAAACCTATTGCCGCAGCTGGAGGTAGACTGGTATCTTCTCCTTTCCCACCATAATTTTTATAATCAAATCCTGCTGTAAAAATATTCTTATCGTAAAATTTTATACTTTGATATGCGGTTAATCCTCTTATATCATCATGGGAACGCCAGCCATAATAAAAATTATGATTGCCGTAATTATAGAAAAGTTTTATGGCACCTTCAGTTGTTTTAAATTCATTTATAAAAGAAAGTGCTCCTCTGCCTCTCAGGTATTTATAATATTGATTTCTTTTTGGAGATGTTTCAGGTCCGGGTTCGTAAAATTTTGAATTTGTTATACTGCCGTCAAATCCAAGTTTGTAATTCTGATTGACTGAATAAGAAACCTTTGTATAGACAGAACTGCTTCTGAAACTATCGTTAGCATCTTTTCTATGTCCATCTGTTCTTGAATCACTCAAAGATGTAATAAAATTAAAATTACTGGTTTTATATCCTGTAGAACCTGATGCAATCGATGTATTGAAGGAGCCATAAGCAAGTGATGAATTTAAATACCAGCCTTCTTTTACTGGACTTCTTGTAATAAAATTAATTGCTCCACCGAAAGCATTAGAACCATACAGGAGTGAAGCCGGTCCCCGTATTATTTCGATTCTCTCAATATTTGTTTTAAGATATGAGTCATTTATCGGGTGCCCGAATATTCCCATAAATTGCGGTTGTCCATCAACTAAAATCAGTACGCTCGAATTTGGACTTTCTCCAATTCCCCGTATACTTATCTGACCCGTAGATAACGAACCCACACCATAACCAAGAACATTGCGGTTGTTTATGAACAATCCCGGCACGGAATTATTTATTAATGGGAGCACATTTAATTTATCAATTCCATCTATAGAAGATAAATTAATAACCGATATGCTCATCGGCAGCTTGCTTTTGCTAAGCTTGAATCTTGTGCCAGTAACTACTGCTTCATCTAGCACATAAGTTTTTATGCTGTCGGTATTCTGTGAAAAAATATTTTGGTTAAAAAGTGAGAAAAATAGCAGGAAAATGAATAGAGAAATTATTTTAGAGTGGTCAGACAGCTTGTTTATTTGGCGGAAGTTTCCAGGGCCAGTTAACACATTCACTGATTTCCGGGAATAAAACATAATCGGCTTTTCCTTTCAAGGTTAGGGTAGTAATAGAATTACCTTGCAATATTTTTATCGCAGCTTCAAGCGTTTTACCTGAAACAGATACATCATCAACTAATAAAACTTTTTTATTAGTAATATTTTCCTGAGAAAGAATTATAGGCTCATCATAAATCGGATTATTCTGAACATTCCGATAATTTATTTTTATGAACTTTAACTCGATACCGAGCTGGTAAGCAACTAAGCTTGCAGGAACTGTTCCCCCATCAGCAATTCCTATCACAAGGTCAAAATAAGGAAGATTTAAATCACCAATTCTTTTACTTATTTCTTTAAATGATAAATCGCGCATTAATTTTTTTCTTGGTAGCGTACAAGAAAATAATTCGCCAGAGTAAGCAGTAAAATACCGGGTATTGCAGTTGTTAATGTACTAACCACATTCTCGCTATAACTGCTGAATAAAGAAACTATAAACGGTGAAAGTGTAAAAGAAATTAAGATGGCAAGTAACGCGCTGATTTTTTTTATGCTCTTAATATTAAAGAATAAATATAAACACGAAACAAACAGAACAAGTTTGATAGTCATCAAAGGAAGTATTTCCGCAATTGGTGAACCGCTGATTAAATAATTTAAAATTGGAGAAAAAATTGCAACTACAAACGCGGTGTGAGGTTTAAAGAAAATAACTGCAATTAACGGTGCAAAAAACATCGCAAGTACAAAAGCTCCAACCGGCGTGCCCGAAGTCGGAATCAAATGAATTAGGAACTGGACAAGAATCGAAGCAGCTAACAATATTATTGTTTCAACAACCTGGAGGTTTCTTACCGCAGCATTATTTACAACTGATGCATTTACATTGGGCATATCATATCCCCTTCTATAAGTTTATAAAATATATGATTATTTCGGTTGTAAAGTTAAGAATTTTTTAAGGCGAAATCTATCTATTTAAGTTAATTGTATAAATTAGGATCGGAACGCGATAATGATATTATTTTATGTTTTTATGAGAAATTAGAAATAAACGTAAATTCAATTCAATTTTTTTGCTGTCTCTCTCCAATGTTCAATAAAACCGTCAAAATGTAATTTCAATTTTTTGAATTGATCATTTTTTTTGTACAACTCAAAATTTTCATCAGCCAGCATTTTGATGCAATTCATTAACGCACGCGCAGTGTGGTAAGTTCCTTTCCAGATAGTTCCTTTAGGTTCTGTTTTGTAGTGAGGTTCTTTTTCCAGGCTTCCCCAATACCAATCGCCATGTTCGGGGTCGAGTAGATATTTTTTTATGTATTCCCATAGCTGTAAAAATAATTCATAATATCTTTTTTCTTCCGGGAAGACTTTTGAAAAGAGAAGGAGTGCATTTAAACCTTCAGCTTGTGCCCACCAGACTTTAGTATCTTTTATTATTTCACACTTTCCGTTTTCTGTAAAATAATAACCTTCATCAAAAAATCCCGCATTGTTTTTATCCCAGCCATTTTCAATAGCATGATCAAGCATTCTTTTTGCTTTCATTAGAGTTTCAGTATCGTTTTTAATGCCTAATGAGTAGGAAGCCTCAAGCATTAAAAAAGCAGTTTCATAATTGTGTCCGAATGAAACGTGATCGAGTCTGTAATTTTTATTCCTGGTTTCTTCCGGCGCATTCCTGAAGGTAACCGGATTCCATTTTCTATCGAAGAATAAAGTTAAATAACCTTGATTTGTTATGACCTTATCTCTTATGAGAAACAAAATATTTTTTAGTCTTTCATAAAGTTCGGGCGACTTCCAGACATTGTACAATTCAGTATAAGCTTCAAGAAGATGGATTGATGAGTTCTGATCTTTATATCCGACTTCAACGGCGTCAGAGGCTTTTGTTTTATAATCTGAGTCTTTGTCAAACGGGATTCCTTTTCTTTTTAAAAATTGAAAATATCCGTTGTATGTTTTGTCTGCGGAGTGATTTTCTATCCAGTTGAAAGTATATTCGGCAAATTTTAATACCTCTTCATTTCCGGTTTGTTCATACAAAGCAGCAAGAGCAAATACACCATAGGCATTACCGTAAGCTCTTTTTTCATCAAAGAAACCTTCATAATTTGATAGCTCTCCTTTACGGTTTCTTATCTGGTAAAAACCGCCGAATTCATCATCCCACATTTTTTCTTTTAGAAAATCATACCCGTGATAAGAAATTTCTTCGTAAGATTTATCATTAAAAAATGCAGCAGCTTTGGCAGTCGTCCATACGTGTCTTGTCTGAGTAACGATCATTTTATCCTGTTCCGGCATTACACTCCAATCATAACTGAGATTGGAAAAGTACCCGCCAAATTCCTTATCAACAGTAAGCGGATACCATTTTTTCAGAATGCCTTCATTCAGATTTACTGAAAGCTCATTTAATAATTTTTCCTTTTCCATTTAAAATAAATTTTAAAGTTATGCCGTATTTGTGGAGATTTTACTCAAGTATTGTGCTAAGCCTTTCCGACAGTAATGCCTAAAATTATCGATAAAACTCTTTATTATATTTAAATAGTTTTATCAATTTAATATAAAATTGATTACGCATCATAAAATATTCTAATCATTGAACTAACGATATTGTACGTTCTGGAACTCAAATCGAAGATCATTCCGGTACCATTTCTAACGAAAGTATTTTTTTATTTGGAATAAATATTGTTTGAGGTGAACGATTTTATCCATCTAAAATTTAAATTTGTGTGTCATTAGAATTCAATTTTTCTATTTATACAATAAAACAAAAGGTCTTGAATGAAATACGGTGTTTTTAATGATATCAATAAAGAATATGTAATTACACGTCCTGATACTCCGCTTCCCTGGATTAATTATTTAGGCACAGAAGATTTCTTCGGAATTATTTCCAATACCGCGGGTGGTTATTGTTTTTACCAGGATGCACGCCTTCGCCGTCTCACGCGCTACCGTTATAATAATATTCCGATGGATAGCAATGGTCGTTATCTATACATTAAAGATGGCAATACTATCTGGAATCCTATGTGGAAACCGATGCGTATTGCGCTCGATAAGTATGAATGCCGTCATGGTTTGGGTTATACTAAAATAACAGGAGTGAAAAATGAACTCGAAGTTTCTGTTTTATACTTCATTCCTTTAAATGCAAGAAATGAAATCTGGCATGTCCAGATAATAAACCATTCTAGGAAAAAGAAGAGTCTAAGATTATGGAGTTTCGTCGAATGGTGCTTGTGGGAAGCCTATGATGATATGACAAACTTCCAGAGAAATTATTCTATCGGACAGGTTGAAATTGAGAATGGAACGATTTTCCATAAAACAGAATATAGGGAACGAAGAAATCACTACGCATACTTTTGTTCGTATGAACCTGTTTCCGGATTTGATTCAAGTCGTGATGCATTTATTGGTGTTCATAACGGTTTGGATAGTCCCCAAGCGATTATTGACGGGCAGTGTGAAAATAGTATTGCTTATGGCTGGCTTCCAATTGGTGTTCATCAAATTGATGTTGAACTTAAACCCGGCGAATCAAAAGATATTAATTTCCTGTTAGGTTATGCAGAGAATCCTGATGACAAAAAATTTCTTGATAACGGAAAGATCAGGAAAGATGAATTTGAAGAGATAAGATCGAAATATTCAGATTCATCTTCAGTTCTGAAAGCTTTCGATACTCACAAGAAATACTGGGATGAATTGCTTTCCTCATTCCAGGTTGAATCACCTGATCCTATCATTAACAGGATAGCTAACATCTGGAATCAATATCAATGTATGGCTACTTTTAATTTTTCACGTTCGGCTTCTTTGTATGAATCGGGTATCGGACGCGGAATGGGTTACCGCGATAGTAATCAGGATCTTCTTGGATTTGTTCACATAATCCCATCAAGAGCACGTCAAAGAATTCTCGATATTGCATCAACACAACTTTCCGATGGAACATGTTATCATCAGTATCAACCTCTTACAAAACAAGGTAATGCAGATATCGGAGGTGGATTCAATGATGATCCACTCTGGCTAATTCTTTCAACCGCGGCTTATTTAAAAGAGACAGGAGATTATACTATTCTCGAAGAAGAAATAGGATATGCAGACAGCCCATCCCCTCCGCAAGGAGTCCTTCGGACAACCCTTTCCCAAAGGAAATTGGGAAGTTTACTTGATCACTTACATATTTCCTCGCAATACACATTAGATCATTTAGGTCCTCACGGTTTACCTTTAATTGGTCATGCAGATTGGAACGACTGTCTTAATCTTAATTGTTATTCAACAACACCGGGAGAAAG
>JAJDNK010000063.1 GCA_022340715.1 bacterium BMS3Abin03
ATACAATAAAAACAGAACGGATAAAATCGGCATAGTTGTCCGTGATACTAAAAACAATGTTGAAGAAATTGAAAATATAAAGGATGAACTCGGTAATAATCCCAACATCAAAGTAATACTTGGTCCCATATTCAGTGATGAAACAAGGGTAACGGCACAAACATTTGATGGAACTAATCTTGTTGTTCTTTCCCCTACAGCCACAGATGATGATCTTACATCTGCAAGCATAGATTTCTTTCAAGGTAATCCACCGCTAGCAATAAGAGGGAAGATAATGGCACAGTATGTTTATTTTGTTGAAAACAAGAGATTTATGGCTGTGTTGAATGCTATAGATGGTTATTCCCCTTTACTAGCTGCAACCTTTGAGGCTGAGTTTGAAAGACTTGGCGGTTCTATCATCACTAAAGCTTCTTATAAAAGTAATTCCTATTCTTTATCTGAACCGATTAAACAGCTGGAAGTTACTTTAGAAACAGATACGATTGAAGGTATTTATATTCCGCTTGCTAATAAGATTGATGCCACGGTAATTTTATCGCAGTTAGGTCAGGATTCAGTTTACCTGCCGATTTATGGAAACCAGGATTGGTTCACAGCAAAAGGTTTCGAGTCTTCACCTGAACTTAGTAATATGCTAACATTCTCGTCAGATTATTTTATTGATTACAGCGATGATGATTTTAAAAATTTCAGTAAAAAGTTTTCGGATATGCTGGGGAAAGATCCAAACAGGAACGTGCTTTATGGATATGATAATGCTAATTATCTGTTAACCGTGATGAGAAATATTGATCCGGGCAGACTCACAATCAGGAATAAAATGCTTTCTGGTTTAATTAGTACCGGTTTTCATAACAATATTTCATTCGATGAAAACAGGACAAACAGGTTTTTAAATATTATTCGCTACAAAGACGGTGTATTTGAATTAGTTGATAAATTTCGTTCTGCAAATTGAAAGGCTGAATTATTCCAGGAGTAAAAGAATTACCTCTTGATGACAGGCCCCGTGAGAAATTGGTTTTACGTGGTCCCCAAAATCTTACGGATGCAGAATTGTTAGCAATCCTATTGCGAACAGGTACCAAGGGTAAATCTGTTTTAAGTATTTCGCAGGAAATAATTAAAAAAGAAGCTAATCTTTCAGTTCTTGCTTCAAAATCATTAGAATCTCTTATGAATATTCCCGGTATCGGGAAAGACAAAGCCGCAACCTTACTTGCAGCGTTTGAACTAAGCAGGAGAATACAATCTCAATCCAAATTATTTTCAAATAAAAAAATAACTTCACCCCGGGACGTTGCGGAAATTTTCATACCTCTTCTTCGGGATGAAGTAAAAGAAAAATTTATTGTTGTTTGCCTTAATACTGCAAATAGAATAATAAAACAGGAAATAATTTCAATTGGTAATCTTAATTCAAGCGTTGTTCATCCAAGAGAGATTTTTAAGGTAGCAATAGACACTTCGGCAGCGAATATAATTTTGATACATAATCATCCAAGTGGAAATCCTGATCCAAGTAATGAAGATATTACAATTACAAAGAAAATAGTAGAATCGGGTAAAATAATGGACATACCGGTTTTTGACCACATAATTGTTGCTGGGAGCACATATACCAGCTTTGTAGAGAGGCGATTATTGTAAAAAACTACTAAAAATCGCCAAAATAGTTGTTTCTTTAAAACTAATTGTTTAAATAAGTATGTCTAAGTTTAATGCTTTTCTGTTAACTTGGGCATGAAAAGAGCACTTGTTTAATCGTCGCTTACTCATATTTCATAATTAAAGTTCGGAGGAACATATGAATCTAAAAAAATCTCTTAAGATTCCGGTGTTAGCAGGAACGCTTTTAATTAGCGGACTTTTGCTGACGGGATGCGGAGGTGTTAGTGAAGCTCAATTGGCTCAGCTTGATGCTTTAAGGCAGGAAGTCAGGTCTCTTGAAGATGAAGCTAATACTCTGAAAGATGACAGAGCTAATCTGGAAGCTCAGATTTCAGATATTAACAAAAAGCTTGCTGAATGCAACAAGCAAAAAGAAGAAACAAAGGCAAATTTAGAAAAACTAATGATGCCTAATAAGTAACAAACAGTTGGTTTTTAATAATTAATTCCATTTTGGAGGAAAGTAAATGAAACTCACAAAATATATTATAAGCCTTCTTTGCTTAGTTCTTCTTTTGTCAATGACTTCGTTTGCTCAGCAAGAAGAGCAAGAAATGACTGAAGAAGAATGGCAGGCAGAGATGACTCGTTTAGGGGATCAGAAAGCTTCTTTAACAAGTGAAATAGAAGCTCTTAAATCCGATATCGATAATCTTAATGCTCAGAAATCAGGTTTACAGGATCCTGATGAATGTATTGATGAACTTTATTCATTAGTCGGTGCAACAAGACAAGATGTTGATAATTTCAGAAATGCTGTAAATGAACTGGAAGGAAAGATCAGAAGAAAAGAAGGTCCTAAGAAAGCAAGACAAACTGATCTTGATGCATTAAAGATGAATAAAATTAGTGCATTACCAGAATTTTATACAAAAGTTCATGTTAAATTACAGGCTGATCTTGATGCCTGGATTGAAAAACCTGCAGTTATTTCCTACTCGGTTGTCAGAGGTGATTGCCTTTGGAACATTGCCAAAAAGAAAGAACATTATGGTAATGGATTTGCATGGCCGATCATCTACAAAGCAAACCGTGATCAAATCAAAGATCCTGATTTGATTTATCCAAAACAAGTGTTCAAGATTCCGCCATTAACGGAAGAAGAAAAAGCTAAATACGAAAAGATCAGGGCAAATTATAAACCAGCTCCGGTTCAATAATTATCCTGTTCTCTTTTGTTAAATATTGTTCTATAAAAAACCCTTATCAAGTTTTTGATGAGGGTTTTTTTCTTTAAACTCACGACTATATGACGGCTATAGAAAAGAAGATTGTACTTGATAATGTAGATATGCTTTCTCTACTGGGGATGAATGATACCAACCTAAAGACCATCGAAGACAGGTTCAATGCGGCTATTACAGTACGAGGTGAAAATGTGATAATCAAAGGTGTAGCTGAAGAAGTAACTGCTATCGAAAAAGTTTTTAAAGAGATGGTTTATGTTCTTAACACCAGTGGTAAATTATCATCCGATGACATTCTTACAATTATGAATCTTACTCTTGAAGGCAAAGAAGTAATAGATGAAAAAGAATACGACTCGATTGTTTTATACACCAAGAATGAAGTTATAAAAGCCAAAACTTCCGGACAGAAAAAATTTGTTGAAGCAGCAAATAAGAATGATATTTGTTTTGCGATAGGTCCCGCAGGAACAGGTAAAACATACCTTGCAGTTGCTCTTGCAGTTGTTTCCTTAAAGAAAGGATTTGTTAAGAAGATAATTCTTGCACGACCTGCAGTAGAAGCAGGTGAAAGTCTTGGTTTTTTACCTGGAGATTTCAAGGACAAGATCGATCCGTATCTTAAACCGCTTTACGACTCATTGGATGATATGCTGCCTTCGGAAAAATTACGTTCCTATCTTGAAAAAGGAATTATAGAGATTGTACCGCTTGCTTACATGAGAGGCAGAACACTTAATAACGCTTTTGTAATTCTTGATGAAGCACAGAACGCAACCCCGATGCAGATGAAAATGTTCCTTACAAGACTTGGTGCAAATTCAAGAGCAATAATAACCGGAGATATTACTCAAATAGATTTACCTGTTAAGCAAACAAGCGGATTGGTTCAGGCAAAAGATATTTTGTCTGGCATTAAAGGTGTTGAATTTGTTTACTTTGATAGATCAGATGTAGTAAGGCACAGGTTGGTAAAAGATATTATCAACGCTTATGAAAAATTTAACGGGAATAATTCAGACTAAAAATTTTTCTTGCTCTCCTCCCAGTATTTATCCATCTCTTCAAGATTCGATTCGGATAGTTTTTTACCCGTGGCAGTAACTTTATCTTCAACATAACCGAATCGTTTAATGAATTTTGTATTGGTTCTTCTTAAAGCGTTCTCAGGATTTACTCCCAGAAATCTTGCATAATTTACCATCGCAAAAAGTACATCGCCTATTTCGCTTTCGAGTTTGTCATGATTTCCTTCTTTTTCCGAATCATGCATTTCTTCAATTTCCTCGATTACCTTTTTCCAGACGTCTTCTTTCTTTTCCCAATCGAATCCTACTTTTGATGCTTTTTCCTGGAGTCTGTGAGCCCTTTGTAAAGCCGGAAGTAATGCAGGAACTCCCTCTAAAACAGATTCCCTTCCTTCGCTCATTTTTATTTCTTCCCAGTTTTTTTTCACCTCATCGGAATTCGAAACTTGTACATCTCCGAAAACATGAGGATGACGGCGTATCAACTTTTCCCTGATTGCATCAATTACATCATTAATTTCGAAATGATCTGATTCTTCTGCAATAATTGTATGAAATACAACATGTAGTAAAAGATCGCCTAGTTCGTTTTTGAATTCATTAAAATCTTTTTTATCAATTGATTCAACTACTTCATAAGCTTCTTCTATTGTTGCAGCTTTTATTGAATCATTGGTTTGTTCACGATCCCACGGGCATTCTTTTCGTAGTCTTTTAACAATCTCTACTAATTCATTAAATTTAGTGTCGGACATAAATCATTTTCCTTTTTACATTTTAGTTATAACAGATAATAAAATTTCGGATTTCAGTTTAATATTAATTTTTGAGGTAACAAAATGATTGAAGATAAAATAAAAGAACTTGGCTACGATTTACCGGAAACACCAAAACCTTTAGCAGCTTATATTCCTGCGTTAAAAACGGGCGATTATGTTTACACTTCCGGTCAGGTTCCGTTAGTGAAAGGAGAACTTAAATTCGCCGGTAAAATCGGGAGTGATCTTTCCTTAGAAGACGGGCAAAAAGCAGCAATTATATGTGCATTAAATGCTTTGAGCGCTATTAAAGGTGTTCTTGTAAATCTTGAAAAAATTGAAAGAGTAATTAAGCTTACTGTATTTGTGAACAGTGCAAATGGTTTTACAGATCAGCCGAAAGTTGCAAATGGTGCATCGGAATTTCTGGGTAAAATTTTTGGTGAGAACGGGAAACATACCCGTAGCGCTGTAGGGGTAAGTGAGCTTCCGGTCAATTCAGCAGTTGAAATCGAAATGATAGTTAAAGTTAAAGAATAACATAATTTGAGACCTCTGAAAAAATCAAATTATCATTTCCGTGAAAACGAGAATCTCTTTTAATTGCTTTAGATTCCCTCTTTTCTTGAAGAGATTCCTTCAGAACGTGGGAAAGACAAGTAGTAGAAAAATAATTTTTCAGAAGTCTCATTTTGTAATTTTATCGTTATTACTACTCCACTCATAAGATTACCATTGACTTTGAGAAGGGATTTTTCTATTATTTTTACAGGTTTTAATAAAAATTGTTGAAATGAAGAATTATATACTCATATTTCTGCTGGCTTTTTCTTTCACTGCGTTTGCTCAGTTCAGGGATAATGGATTGAACAAACCGGACATCAAAAATGGAATAACAAACGGATCTTCCGGAACAAATTTTCTTGGATTTATAAATCCTGATAATTTCAGGATGCGTCATACATTTTCATTATCTTATACTACGTTTGGCGGTAACGGGATTTCACTCGGAACCTATACCAACAGTATGTATTACAAGCTTATGGATAATATGAATGTACAGGCTGATATAAGCATGATTTATTCTCCTTACAGCTCATTCGGGAAAGAATCTCAAAATCAGTTAAGCGGAATTTATTTAAGCAGGGCTGCTATTAATTATACACCGTTTAAAAATATGCACGTTACTTTTCAGTACAGGAATTTACCTTACGGAAGCTACTACTACAGTCCTTTTTATAGTGGATTTGGCAGTTATTATTATGATCCGTTTTACAACGGAGTTGATGGAGAACAATAATATCATTTGTTAATTAAAGATTGAGGCAATTAAAAAAATTAACAGAGGAATAAAAACTGGCGGATAAATCTACTCGTAAATCCCGGTTATCATCTCACGATTTTTTTTGGAACATCTCAATTCTGATTCTTACCCTTGTCGTAATTTTCCTGACTTATTCACTAATTGTACGACTGCATCTTTTTGAATCCGACGGCGATCAGGATAATCCAAACAGTCATTCGAAAACAATTCAGGCAGAGGTTCTGAATGGCTGTGGTGTTTCAGGAGTTGCCGATACTTTTACCGATTCTCTCAGGGCAAAAGGGATTGATGTGGTGAATATGGGGAATTACAGGAGCTTTGATATCGATAACACAATCGTAATTGACAGATCAGGAAAAACCGAGAATGCAAAATATGTTGCCGGGCTATTAGGTCTCAATGAAAACCAGGTTGTAAAGCAAATAAATAAAAATTATTTTCTCGATGTTAGTGTAATCATCGGTAAAGATTATCATAACTATTTGAAAAACTAAACTATAGAGAGTAAAATTTGGAATCAAAAAAATTTTCATATCTGATTGCTGAAAAGATCTTCAGTAAGAAAGGGTACGACGTTGTACTCATCGATTTAAGGAAGCTGGCTTCTTTCGCGGATTATTTCTTAATATGTTCTGCAGATTCCGATGTGCAGGTGAAAGCTATTGCTGATGAAGTTGAAAAATCTCTGAAAGACGAAGGAATAAAATGCTGGCATAAGGAAGGTTATACGGCTTTAAAATGGGTTTTGCTCGATTATGTTGATGTTGTGGTTCATGTGTTCCAGAGGGAATCCAGGTTATTTTATAATCTGGAGAAATTGTGGGGAGATGCACCTACCGAAAACTTAGTTGATCCGGTTTTGAAAAAAGCTGTTAAAAAATAATTTTCTTTTCTGAAAAATTGTACTATTCTATTTACCTTTAAGTAAATTTCGGTTCAATATTTACCAGATGTTTCACAACATCTCCGGATATTGTCATTCCGGCCCTGCCTGACGGCAGACAGGTTGTTCGGAATCTGAAATTCTGTTACTGTAATTCAGATTCTGGACTCTCCCGAATAGCGGGATCGCCAGAATGACATTCTGTGAAAATTAAGAAATTAGGTTTAATCCAAATAATTAAAAACGAATGAAAAAATATTTAATAGAAATATTTGCAAAGGCATCCCAGAAACTGGTTTACCTTTCAGAAGCAGAATTGATTTTTGAGGAACCGAAAATAACAGCTCACGGCGATCTTTCCTGTAATGCTGCAATGACGCTTGCTAAAAAGCTGAAGAAGAATCCACGACAGATTGCTGAAGAGATAATTTCGAATCTTGATTATGATAAAGATATAATTCAGAAAATAGAAATTGCCGGACCGGGGTTTATTAACTTCTTTTTTACATCACTAAGCATTGCTCGAATTATTAAACCTGTTTTAGAGCAGAAAAACAATTTCGGTCGTTCTGAAAAGTACAAAGGTAAGAAAGCAAATGTGGAATTTGTGTCGGCTAATCCTACGGGACCTTTGACAGTAGGACACGGAAGAAATGCAGTTATCGGTGATACGGTCGCAAATCTTCTTGAAGCAGTTGGTTATTCAGTTGACAGGGAATACTACTTTAATAATGCCGGAAGACAAATGCGTGTTCTGGGCGATTCGGTAAAAATGCGTTACTTAGAATTTCTAGGTGAACAAATAAAATTTCCAGCGGATTACTACCAGGGAGAGTACATAAAAGATATCGCAAAAAAGATATTTGATGAATATGGTAGTAAGCTGAAGAAAGAAGATCCTGAAGGAAAATTTAAGGAAAAAGCTGAGGCTGAAATTTTTAATGATATAAAAAACACTCTCAGCGGGTTGAATATAGAATTTAATACTTTTTATAATGAAAACTCCCTTTATGAAACAAAGAAGATAAAGAAACTGCTTGATTTGTTTGAAGACAAAAAACTCTCTTATAAAAAAGAGAAAGCTATCTGGCTGAAGTTATCTGAGCTTGGAAATGAGCAGGATAAAGTTATTGTTAAATCTACAGGTGAACCAACTTACCGTTTACCGGATATTGCTTACCACATTACGAAGTTTGAAAGAGGATATGACCTGATGGTAGATCTTTTCGGTTCTGATCATTCTGCAACTTACCCTGATGTACTGGCAGGAATAAAAGCTTTAGGCTACGATGATAATAAAGTAAAGGTTTTGATTCACCAGTTTGTTACGGTTATGAAAGACGGCGAAGTTGTTAAGATGTCTACTCGTAAAGCAAACTATATTACACTCGATGAATTGATTGAAGAAGTTGGAAGCGATGTTGTAAGATACTTCTTTAATATGCGAACGATTTCCACACATATGAATTTTGATCTGACACTTGCAAAAAAACAAAGTGATGAAAATCCTGTTTTTTATTTGCAGTATGCACACGCGAGAATATGTTCTATAATGAAAGCTGTGGAAGAACAAAACATAAAGTCATCCATAGAAAATTTGGATTTACTTACAACAAACGAAGAGCAGGCACTGCTTAAAAAGCTACACCAGTTTGAAGATGAAATACTTTACAGCGCAGAAAACTTTGAACCGAACAGGG
>JAJDNK010000064.1 GCA_022340715.1 bacterium BMS3Abin03
GCTTAATGCAGACCAGGTACTACTATGCAAATTAAATCCTCTTGGTGATAAAATCATTGTGCAATATATTTTAGTAGAAACATCAACAGGTAAAAAATTACTTTCTGAACAGACAACGGCTTTGAGTATTGAAGATCTTGAACCTGTTATGAAACGTATTGTGATAAGCGTTGCAAAAGTTGCTCCCTTTAATGCAAATCCTGAGGTAGGCAATATTGTTGGTAAAGAATCGATTGAAACATTGCGAAGAGCATCCCGTTTTAATTTTGGTGTAGGATTCGGATATCTTTTCCCACAGGAAGGATATGATAACGATAAAAAATCTTTTACTCTCAACGGTTATTTTGATTACGAGATACAGGACTATGCAGTTGGCTTAATGCTCGGTGCAAGAAAAGGTTTTGCCATTAATCTCTACGGAAATTATTTATTCTCGAAATCCGATTTGTGTCCTTATTTAGGTGGGGCTCTTGGATTTCACTGGGTTAAGGATCATAAGAACGAGTACGTATATTATGATCCTTATGGTACATTTGATGTATCAGAAGAAAAAGATTCAGACGGTATCGAACTTGGTTTTGAAGCGGGAATAAGAATTTTCCATACTTACGATGTTCAGTTCTTTATTAAGTGTGAATACATAATGATATTCAATGATTATAACGATAAAGCAATTGTTTTCACAATAGGGATTTTATAAAAAATGCTAAGCTTAAAAGAGAAAGTAATTAGCTGAAGTTGGGGATCTAGATTAAATGTACTTAAAATATTTTTCTCTTCTTTTTGTTTTAATAATTCTCAGTTCAGATATTGGAATATCTCAAACAGATAATATCCGGGTTACTAATAACTCTGTTCGTTTATCCAGATTTAGATTATCTGCTGGTTATGTAAGCTTATTTTCGGAAGATGATGACTTTGAATTCCGGCATCTGTTTCTTAATCTTAGTTTCAGATCTAGTGGATTTGATAAAGCTTCTTCCTCGTTCAAAATTAAATTAGCGTTCGAGCCCGGAATAAACGGATTAATTATTTCTGAAAAAGATTATAATGAAACACAACAGTTCAACATTTATTTTATACCTTATGCTAAATTTGGACCTGAAATGAGATTAACCAAAAATCTTTATTTAAGTGGAAGTCTGGGGTTTGGTTTAGCTTCTTTTGAAAGTGCCTTTGCATTATTTCCTTTTTTCGGATTGAACGGGTTTTATTTGTTTGATTTGAACGGCAATTTGTCTATTGAATTCGAAACCGGTTTCCATTCAACCTTTTCATCAAATAATGTACCTTATCTTGTTTATTTTACAATCGGGTTATCCTTAATTTAAAGCTTAGAATCAATCTAATTATTAAGTAATAAAAACAAGGTGAATATTTTTTTCATCAACTAACCCGGAGGATTTTGAAATGAAAAAACTATTACTCACCACCGCTACTCTTTTCTTCCTGGTATTCAACACCTGTGCACAGGAAAATATAAGAAAGGTTGCTACCTGGAATATGAAATGGCTGGGGACAAATTCCGGAAACCAGCTTGATGCTCTTGAGAATGTTCCAGATTATGCAGAATACATTTTAAGAACAGAAGCAACTTTATTTGCTTTACAGGAAATTGGTGCGACACACTCAGTTGCAGGTAAGCCAAAGTGCTTCTATCTGGATAAAATTGTAGATGAACTTAACAAATCTATTCCAGACAGTTCTGCTCAATGGACATACATTCTCGATGACAGGAATGGACAACAGCGGCTTGCGTTTTTGTATAAAAAAGATCTTTGGGATGTTTCGAATGCACGGATTATTACACCCGGCAATTCCTTTGTGCACATCAGGCGACCTTTTGTAGTAACAGTTAAAGCCAAAGGAACCAATGCTCAGCTTCAATTCGATTTTATTGATATTCATCTTAAGGCCTTTGATGATGAAAGTTCCAGACAAAAAAGAGCAGATAATTTTAATGAGCTTTCTGCCTGGTTAGAAACAAATACACTCGATGAAGATGTTTTGATTGCCGGTGATACAAATATTTATTTTTATGAATCATACGTCTACCAGCCGCTTCTGGATATTGATTACAGGTATCTTTACGATGCTGAACTTACTGCAATTCATGAAGATCAGCTCGGACAAAGATTCGACCGGTTTTTTACATCGCAGAGTTTGTACCACGAAATTATTTCTGCAAAGAATCTTGTTGGAAGCTCAGAGTATATAGATGTGATCAAAGATAATGATCCGAATAAAATCCTTTGGTTCGATCAGAATATTTCTGATCATTACCCGGTAGTGCTTAACATTGATGTTTCAGAGGAGTAATAGTAGATTAAATTATTATTAAATATTGAAAAGTGCTTTGTAGTTTGAAGTCATAAAAAGACACGACTGACTCTCATTATAAAAAAAATATTAGTTAAACTGTAATGACGCCCCGCTTGTTAATCAACAACATTTGGCGAATGTTGCTTGACTTTCCATTCATAAAAAATTACATTCTTTTAAATTCTTTTTTGCTCAAATGTAAATTAAACATTTAGTCTAGGCATAGATCGATCATTTATTTATTCAGGGGAGGTAAATATGAAATCTATAATTAAAATTATACTGATTTGTTTACTCCTGGTAATTGCCTTCTGTAGAAACGTTTTTTCACAATCGGATACGATATATGCGGTTGTTGAAAATGATTTAGTGACAGTTTATCATAACCAGACTCACAGAAATTGTGCTTCTCGATTTCTATTTGATGTTCGACAGGAAAATTTCCGGGTCACCGTGTTTGAAGTTGATACGGTCGGAGAATGGGCAAATTGTATATGTTACTTTGATCTGTTTGTTAAAGCCGGACCATTTCAAACAGGTGAATATTTAGTTGATATTTATGGAACCGACGTTTTCACCGGTGATACCGCATACATCGGATCAACAAATTTCATAATTGAAGGTTCGGGCAGTAGTGGAGATTTTTCAACTCTCTCACAGTCACAGAGCGAGTGTTATGAACTAACAGACGTTAATCAATCCAATGAAAATATTCCTGAAAATTTTACATTTTCAAAACCATTTCCCAATCCATTCAATCCTGTAACAAATATTGATTTTTCAATTCCTGTGGAAGGAAATGTTGAGTTGAATGTTTACAATCTGCTTGGACAAAAAGTTGCCGTCTTAATAAATAAAAATTTACCGCCGGGAAACTATTCGGTTACCTGGAATGCCACTGACCAGGAAAGCGGCATTTATTTAGTCCGTTTTAAATATGGAAATGTGGAGGAAGTTCAAAAAGCTATATTGCTAAAATAAATCCCGGGGAATTATTTAATTCTGAAAAAGGGATTTCGTTATAGAGTTTGTATCAGCCGCTTAAAGTTTCCCAAACAGGTTTACCATCTCTATTGCTGAAAGTGCAGCATCCCAGCCTTTGTTGCCGGCTTTTGTTCCCGCACGTTCCAGTGCCTGTTCGATAGTATCTGAAGTTATGATTCCAAAAATCACAGGCAAACCGGTTTCAAGAGAAGTTTGTGCAATACCTTTCGAAACTTCAGCAGCAATATATTCAAAGTGAGGTGTGCCTCCACGGATTACAGCACCGAGGCAAATTACGGCATCATACTTTTTTGATTTTGCCATTTTCATTGCAGTAAGAGGAATTTCGAATGAACCCGGTACCCATACGACGGTTATATTTTCGTCTTTACAATCGTGCCTGATTAAACAATCTTTAGCGCCCGAAAGAAGCTGAGATGAAATCAGTTCATTAAACCTGCCGACAACAATTCCGAATTTTTTATTCTTAGCTGTTAATTTGCCTTCCAAAGTGGTTGCCATTTTTTCTCCTCTAAAAACTATTTAAAAATTTCTTCGTTAAGATCTAAAATATGTCCCAGACGATCCTGTTTTGTTCTGAGGTAATTGCCGTTTACTTCATTTGGCGGAATTACAATCGGAACGCGTTCAACAATTTCAAGATCGTATCCTTTAAGCCCGATTATTTTTTTAGGATTGTTCGTCATGAGCTTTATCTTTTTTAAGCCGAGGTCTTTTAAAATCTGTGCGCCGGTTCCGTAGTTTCTAAGATCAGGTTTGAAGCCAAGAGCTTCGTTTGCTTCGACCGTGTCTTTGCCTTGTTCCTGTAATGAATATGCCATTAGCTTGTTAGCCAATCCTATTCCTCTTCCTTCCTGTCTCATATAAAGGATCACACCTCTGCCTTCTTCTTCAACCATTTTCATTGCAGTTTGAAGCTGATCGCCGCAGTCGCATCTTTTCGAACCGAAGACATCCCCGGTTAAGCATTCGGAGTGCACTCGTACGAGCACCGGTTCCTCACCTTCAACATTTCCTTTTACAAGAGCAACAGGATTCTCTTCCAGTTCAAGAGTATTTTCATAAAGATGTAATTTGAAATTGCCGTACCTTGATGGAAAATTTATAACCACTTTACACCGCACTAATTTTTCACGCATCCGGCGGTATTCAATCAGGTCGGCAATGGTAATGATTTTAAAATCATATTTTTTAGCCATCTTCATAAGACTTGGAATTCTTGCCATCGTTCCGTCTTCGTCTGTAATTTCACAAAGAATTCCGGCGGGCTTTAATCCTGCAAGCTTAACAAGATCGACTACAGCTTCGGTGTGTCCGGCTCTTTTCAGCACACCGCCTTTTTTTGCGACCAACGGAAAAATGTGACCGGGTCTTGCAAAATCTTTTGCTTTAACTTTATCATCTGCTGTCATATTGATAGTTAAAGCTCTGTCGCGTGCGGAAACTCCCGTTGTTGTTCCGTATTTGTAATCGATTGAAACCGAGAATGGTGTACGATGAAGTGCGGTGTTATTCTGAACCATCAGATCGAATCCAAGCTCTTCTGCTTTTTCCTCTGTAATAGGTAAGCAAAGAATGCCTCTTGCTTCTTTTGTTATGAAGTTGACATCTTCAGGATTTACAAGTTCGGCAGCCATTATCAGGTCGCCTTCATTTTCACGGTCGGGATCATCAACGACGATGATCATCTTACCTTGTTTTATATCCTGAATTGCTTCTTCAATTGTATTGAATCTGAATTCTAAATCGTTATATCCGTTCATTAATAACCTATCTCCTTTAACCAACTTTCGGTTATTTTATTGTTTCCTGTGATTTTATTTTTGGTAATTAATTTTTCAACGTATTTGGCAATTACATCGACCTCAATGTTTACCGAATCGCCGATGTTTTTGAATTGCAGCGTTGTATTTTGCCAGGTGTGAGGTATGATTGAAATATTTACCCTGTCTTTTTCTGTAAATGCAATTGTTAAGCTGATCCCGTCAATTGCTATAGATCCTTCATTTATAAGATACTTCTCAAGACTTTCAGGAACATCAATTTTAAGAAGATAATTTTCTCCGCGTTTAACAATTTCTGAAATTGTTCCAATACCGTTCACGTGTCCCTGAACAAAATGTCCACCGAGCCTGTCGTTTAATCTTAACGATCTTTCAAGATTTACGGGTGAGTGAGATTGAAAATTTGAAAAGGTAGTTTTCTCTAAAGTTTCACCAACTGCATCGATCCAGAAACCGTCATTTTCTTTTTTTATTACGGTAAGACAGACACCATTAATACAAACGGAATCATCAATTGAAATATCATCAAGAATTTTGCTTGCAGAAATATAAATTCGCTTTCCACCTGCAATTGGCAGGACCTTTTTAATTTCTCCCGTTTCTTCGATAATTCCGGTAAACATACTGCAAATTTACTCATTTCCTGTGTTTTAACAGTATGCAAAAATTAATTATGTGTTAAATCTGTAGGTGAATTTTCTGTCTTTGCCGATTTGTTCATCACTGATTTTATTCAGTTTTCGAAGAATGGAATCAGGTATTCCATCCACCCCTTTTCCAAGCTTTACAGGTGCCTGCAAAATTATCAGTTCATCAAATAATTTTTGATCAATGAATTGCGAAAAAATATTACTTCCGCCTTCAACAAAAAGTGAAGTGATTTTTTCTTCACCTAATTTTTTAAGTATTTCGTTCAGCTTTATCCTATTTTGATCATCAGTAGGGAGTTGAAATACAGTAACACCTTTATCAACTATTTCTTTCAGTCTAGTTTGATCGACATTTTCGCTTGTGATGATCACGGCGTTTTCAATATCGGCTGCAGTAAAAATGCGTGAGTCTAAATTTATGTTTAAGCTTCCATCAACAATTATTCTTTTAGGATTTCTGCCATCAACTTCGCGCACATCCAACTGTGGATTATCAACATTAATCGTATTTGCTCCAACAAGCACTGCATCATAAATTGCTCTTTGCTGATGAACAAATATTTTCGCTTCTTTACCGGTTAACCAGGTTTGTTGATTTTTGTCTCTCGAAATTTTTCCATCGAGAGATTGAGCTGCCTTTATAGTTACATAAGGGATCTTTTTTGTAACATATTTAAAATAAAATCTGTTTAATTCTTTTCCATGATTTTCAAGCACGCTTGTTACGACAGAAACTCCTGCTTCACGAAGCTGCTTCACACCTTCACCATTTACTGCAGGATTCGGATCGAGATTGCTGATCACAACTACCGATATTCCTTTTTGAATGATTAGAGGAACACAAGGTGGTGTTTGCTTTTTTGTATGACAACAGGGTTCGAGATTACAGTATAAGGTTGAGCCTTTTATGTCTTCAACTGCATCATTAATTGCTTCGGCTTCAGCATGGGGATTTCCGTAACCAGTGTGATATCCTTGCCCGATTATTTTTCCATTCTTAACTATCACTGCTCCAACCAAAGGGTTAGGACTTACAAAACCATTACCTTTCTCCGCAAATTTAAAACATTCTTTTATATATTTTTGATGAATTTTGTTTTGCATTAAAATTAATTACAATTGGTAATATTAATTTAATAATACTTATTGTAGAAGATTCATGAATTTCATTAATTCTTGATGCAGAATTAAAAATTAATTCCACGATTCGTTCCGTAATTTTAAATGTAAATTTTTTAAGTGTTATTTGAAAAATTCAAGAATATTTCTTAAAACAAAAAAGGGAAGTGGATAAATCAAGATTATCAAAGATGTAATTGATATCTCATTTATATCAAATTATATTCGTGAGAACATTAACTTTTTTCACTATTTTATTTTTTTACTTAATTCGAGAAAGCAAAAAAGGACTTCTTAATGCAGGATAATGAATTAACCGCTAAGCGAGCGGCTTCTACTTTAAAAAGATTACTCCCTCTTCTTACCGAGAAATACAAAAATAAAGTCGAAGAGGGTGAGTGGCTGGGTTATATTCAAAGATTGGAAAAATATTTTCCAAAATTATTCGAACTTCTTCAATATGTTTACGGCACGCAATACGATTTCTTTTATCATCTTTCAGAAATTCTAAACACTGCAACACAAGCCTGGATCGACAGACCTGCCGAATTAAAAGCGCTTGATGCGATCCGGGAAAATGATCCTTTATGGTACCAGTCAAACAGGATGGTCGGGGCCGTTTGTTATGTAGATCTGTTTTCTGTTGATCTAAAGGGTATGAAGGAAAAAATTCCTTATTTAAAAGAACTTGGTATAACATATCTTCACCTTATGCCAATCTTCAAATCTCCTGAAGGAGATAATGATGGAGGTTATGCAGTAAGCAGTTATCGTGATATTGATGCTGAACTTGGTACAATGGAAGATTTGAAAGAACTTGCAGGTGAATTACGCAATCAGGGTATTAGCCTTGTTCTGGATTTTGTATTTAATCATACTTCAGATGAACACGAATGGGCAAAACTTGCACTTAGTGGTAACGAGGAATTCCAGGATTATTACCGGATGTTCAACGGCAGGGAAATTCCTGATCAATTTGAAAAAACGATTACGCCTGTTTTTCAGAACGACCATCCCGGCTGTTTTACTTATCGCAGCAGAATTAAAAAATGGGTATGGACAACTTTTCATAATTATCAGTGGGATCTCAATTACGAAAATCCTGCGGTTTTTAACAGCATGGCTGCAGATATGTTGTTTCTTTCAAATGCGGGTGTTGAAATTTTGAGACTGGATGCTGTTGCATTTATTTGGAAAAAACTTGGAACGAATTGTGAAAATCTTCCTGAAGCTCATACCATCATTAAAGCTTTTAACGCTGTAATGAAAATTGTAGCACCGTCGTTCCTATTTAAATCTGAAGCAATTGTACATCCTGATGAAGTTAATAAATATATAAGTGAAGATGAGTGTCAGCTGTCTTACAATCCGCAGATGATGGCTTTACTCTGGGAATCTCTTGCAACGGGTAAAACTGTACTTTTACGACATGCACTCGAGAAAAGATTTAATATTCCGAAGAACTGTATGTGGGTAAACTATATTCGGTGTCACGATGATATTGGTTGGACTTTTTCAAACGAGGATGCAGAAGAACTTGGGATTAATCCTGCCGAACATAGAACATTTCTGTCTGATTTTTATATCGGAAGATTTAAAGGATCATTTGCAAAAGGTTTACCTTTTCAGGAAGATCCGAATACAAAAGAGGGGAGAGTCTCAGGCACAACAGCTTCACTTGCCGGACTTGAACAGGCGCTGGAAGAAAATGATAAAGAAAAAATTGATTTAGCTATTAGCAGAATTCTTTTACTTCACGGGGTGATTCTTACTATCGGTGGCATTCCGTTAATTTATATCGGCGATGGAATAGGAATGTTGAATGATTACGATTATGAAAAATCACCTGAAAAAGTTGGCGATACAAGATGGATACATCGTCCTGATTTTGATTGGGAGAGGTTAAAAGAAAAATCCGATCCGGAATCTATAATTGGGAAAATATTTAATGGCTTGCTTAAGCTTATACGGTTAAGAGAAAAAACCCAGGCACTATCCGGTTCGGAAACAGAATTTGCCGATACAGGGAATGATAATGTACTAGCTTACTTTAGGAATTATGAAAGTAACAGTGTGTTTGTTCTTGCAAATTTCAGTAATGAAGAGCAAAACATTGCAGGCAACCGTTTACGATTGTTAGGACTCAGTAAAACGATTACAGACATAGTAGGAGGAAAAACAATCACCGCAACTCAAAATCTAACTCTTGAACCTTACCAGTTTATGGTTCTGATTGGAGTTAGGTGAGATTGTGGTTTATTTAAAATGTTGTTATTAATTTGAAAGGCATTACCACTCATCACAATCCATTTTTAGAATATTGAAATAAATAAAACTAACCTTTATTTTATTTTAGTGTTATTCAAATTTCTTACATGATTCTTATTCAATCATCCATTCAGTCAATCAATCATTCAACAAATAATCCCAGAGTGATTAAAATGAAGAATTTAATTTCTATTTTCGTTTTCATTTCGCTTTTTCTTTTAACTTCCACTGCAATTGCACAGGATAAATCGGAAACAGATTCATTAAAGAACATTTCTCTTTCCGGTTTATCATTCAGAGGTATCGGTCCTGCAGTAACAGGTGGCAGGGTAATAGGAATTGCCGTTAATCCATTCAATCACAGCGAATTCTATATCGCATCCGGTAACGGAGGTTTGTGGAAAACAGAAAACAACGGGATAACTTTTAAATCAATTTTCGATGGACAAAAATCTTACTCGATTGGTTCTGTCACAATTGATCCGACAAATCCAAATATCATTTGGGTTGGAACCGGTGAAAACAGCAATCACTACAACGTTACGTATGGAGATGGTGTTTACAAAAGCGAAGATGGCGGAAAAAGCTGGAAGAATATGGGATTAACAGAATCGGAACATATCGGTGCAATTGTGGTCGATCCAAATAATCCTAATATAATCTTTGCTGCTGCAATGGGTTCGTTAAGAAGATCGGGCGGTAACCGTGGAGTTTACCGATCGACCGATGGCGGAAAAAACTGGGAACGGGTTTTATATGTTAGCGAATATACCGGTGCTTACGAAGTACATATAGATCCGAGATATTCAAATATTTTATATGCAACTGTTCAGCAAAGAATGAGATATCAATACACAGCAGTTTACGGCGGACCTGAAAGCGGTATTTACAGAAGTCTTGACGGCGGAACAACATGGGATAAATTAACAAAAGGATTGCCGACCGAAGATGTTGGAAAAATAGGAATGGATATTTCTCCTGCAAATCCCGATATGCTTTACGCTATAGTTGAAGCCACAAGTAAAGACAAAGGTATTTATAAAAGCACAGATCGCGGTGCAAGCTGGACAAAACAGAACAGCTACATTTCATCTTACCCGTTTTATTTCCAGAAATTGTTTTGCGATACTAAAGATGAAAACATGGTTTACAGTGCGGACGTTTTTATGCAGGTAACCAGAGACGGTGGAAAGACATGGAGCAATCTTGGAGAAAAAGACAAGCACGTTGATAATCATGCTTTATGGATCGATCCCGATAACAACGAACATTTAATCGATGGCTGTGACGGTGGTGTTTATGTAACTTACGACCAGGGAAAGAATTGGGATTTTGAGTGTAATCTTCCTATTTGTGAAGTTTACAAGGTTACAACCGATAATGCAAAACCATTTTACAATGTTTACATCGGAACACAGGATAACAACAGTTTATACGGTCCTTCACGTACGATAAATTCTTCCGGGATAACAAATTGCGATTGGTCTTTTACAAATGCAGGTGATGGTTTTCAAACGCAGGTAGATTGGAAGAATCCGAATATTGTTTATGCACAATCACAATATGGCGGACTTGTTCGTTTTGATAGAAAGAGTGGTGAGAATTTGTATATCCAGCCGCAGGATTTTGCAGACACAGCTTACCGATTCGATTGGGATGCTGCGTTATTAATCTCGAAGTTCAATAATAAAAGATTATACTCCGGTGCAAATAAATTATTCCGGAGCGACGACAGAGGAAGCACCTGGAAAGAGATAAGCCCTGACCTCACGCGTGGAGTTCCTAAAGAAATACAAAAGCTGATGGGACAAAGCTGGAGCATCGATCAGCTAGCAGGTATAAGATCGATGGCACAGATTGTAACAATTGCCGAATCGCCGTTGGATGAAAATATTTTATTTGTAGGCTCAGGTGATGGCCTGATTCATTACACAACCGATGGCGGAACTACCTGGAATAAATCTACAATTTCCGGACTACCGGATTACACAAGAATTCATAAAATAATTGCTTCACAGTTCGATAATCTTGTTGCTTACGCTGCATGCCATAATTTAGCCAGTGGGGATTATAAGCCTTATCTTTATAAAACTACAGACGGCGGTAAAACATGGTTTTCTATTAACGCAAATCTACCTGAAAGAGGAAGTACCTACTCGATAGCAGAAGACAATATCGATCCAAATCTTCTTTTTGTAGGAACACAGTTCGGGGTTTATTTCACAAACTCGGGCGGTGAAGAATGGTTGCCACTGAAAAGTGGAATACCGGAAATAGGTGTTATGGATTTGACGATTAAGAAGGACGAAAACGATCTTGTTGTTTCAACTTTCGGAAGAGGAGTTTATATCCTTGATGATTATTCTCCTCTGCGATTTTTATCAAAAGAAACATTGAAGAAAGATGCCGAAATTTTCCCGATAAAAGATGCGTTAATGTTTATCCTTGCTAATCCTTTTGGTTTCAGAGGAATTGCTTTTATGGGATCGAGCTTTTTTTCTGCACCGAATCCTGAAGTTGGAGCGGTGTTTACTTATTATCTGAAAGATGAATTTAAATCGTTAAAAGAAAAAAGAAGAGATCGTGAAAAAAAGATGCAAAAGAAAGGTGAAGATATCAAGTATCCACCTTATGATACTTTGAAGGCAGAAATGCTGGAGATGGACGCCTATTTACTTTTTACAATTACAGATGAGCAGGGTAATGTTGTTAGAAAGATGAAGACTGAAGGTAAAAAAGGAGTTAACAGGATTGTTTGGGATTTTAGATACGATGTTTTTTCACCGGTGTCGTTAAAACCGTTTGATGACTCGGTTCCCTGGAATGAGCCTGATAAAGGTTATATGGTTGTACCGGGAAAATATTCTGTATCTCTTTCCAAATTTGAAGATGGAAAGTTTACAGAGCTTGTACCTCCTAAAGAATTTACCTGCAAACCTTTGGGAATTACAACACTTCCCGCAGAAAATAAACAGGCTCTCGATGCCTTCAATAAAAAAGTTGCAGAGCTTACAAGAGCGATTACAGGTGCAGATGCTTATCGCAAGGAACTTGTTGATAAGCTCGGTTATCTTAAAAAAGCCGTGATAGAGGCTGCAGATGTTCCGGATGATCTTTTCGATAGGGTAATCTCAATTGGTAATGAACTTACAGATTTCAATCATAAATTAAATGGTGATCCTTTAAGAGCAAAGTACGAAGGCGGGACTCCGACTTCTGTAAAAGGTAGAGTGGATTTAATAACTGCTGCATTGTGGAGTACAACCGCTGCACCGACTACAACATTTAAAGAATCTTATGATGCAGCGGCAAGCAAATTTGGTGAGCTTTTGACATCATTGAAATCTATCGATACAGAAATTAAACAGGTAGAATCCGAACTTGAGAAATACGGTGCACCTTATACACCGGGAAGATTTCCTGAGTGGCATAAGAGTAATTGATTAGTAATTTTAATTAGAAAAAAAATGGGTGCTGTCACGGTCAAGACCGTGACAGCCTTGTATAAATAAGTAAAATTTAGTGGGAAGTAAATAATGAAAATATTAGCAATCGAAAAAGAAACGTCTGGCAAAACTGGTAAAGATTTCGAACCTCATTTAAAAAATGAAGCTAAGGAGGTTTGGAATCTTTACCGGGAAGATTTTATCAGGGAAATTTATTTCAATAAAGAAAAACATACTGCGATACTTATTCTGGAATGTGAGAATGAAAAGGAAGCAGATTTGAAATTAAATAGTTTGCCACTGGTGAAAGAGAAATTAATTCAGTTTGAATTGATTCCATTGATACCTTATGATGGTTTTTCTAGATTATTTAAATGATTTAGTGAAATAGAAAAAAGATGTGTTCAGTCACTGTATAAATCATAACTTCCCGATAAAATAATTTAGTTAAAAAAATTATGATTGTGATATTTTGAGTTTAGACTAAATAAAAAACCCGCTTCCGGCATTAAAGAAGCGGGTTACTGTGGAGATGAGAAAGGGTCGGTCATTTATTTGTTGTTACGTCGTGTCGGGTTTAATATGTTCTTTGTTCTCGTTCATGTCCTTGTTTGTATCGTCGCTCTTATTCACCGACCCTAACATTTATATAATTACTTCCTGCACTTTCTTCTCCCTTGCTATTCAGCGCAACAACATAGTATATATATCCTTTTCCTGAAGCTGCGTCTTTATCTTTATAAGCAGATTCGGTTGTAGTGCTTATTTTAGAAAATTCAAGTTTCGTTGGATCAACTTCTTTACCGGAATTCATCGTTTCAGCTCTGTATATATTATACGTTACTTTTTCGCTATTTTCAGGTGCTTCCCAGGAGAGTTTAACGACGTTATCCTTAACAGTTGCTTCCAGATTTGAGGGTGGACCGGACTGTGAATATGTTAGTCCTGTAAAATAGAATGTAATTAAAAATAAGAAATATGTTCTTAGAATTTTCAGCATCATATGTTATCTCCAATCAAAATCATTAAATCTGTTTACCTGACTTCTTTAGTTCGTTCTCCTTGATATTTCAAATGCCAAATGTTGGACCATTCAGGAAAACTTCGATTTTTAAGCAAATTCGTAGTTTTTAGCGAAATTTAAACTGCCGGAATTCAACTTTAGACTGCCGGAATGACGGATTCCGACATAATTTCTGACCTTTTTTAGTAAATATGAAATAAAGTTTGCGATGTTTCTGTCCTAAATAAACTGAGATCAATCTCGCTCGTATTTCTGCAAGGTCAGACTATGAAATAATGGCATTTTTATAGAATAATTTAATGTGGAATAGAAAGATTAGCTGGAAATTTAATCCTGGTTCTTAAATTCTGAATCGTAGAAATATCCAATAATTTTATTCAGATAAGTATGGTACCGGTTAGGCAATTTCTTGAATTTGAAGTTTAGTTTTTCAGTTAATTGTTCGAGAGGAATTTCCCTGTCTATGTTGCTCATCAGGTTATTTAGATATTCTTTGGTTTTATTCTGAACCTTTTTTGTTACTTGTTCATCATCTGTTCCTGCAATACTTATAGCTGCATTTTCAATATTATATTGGTGAATACAAAACTCCCGGAAACATACACCACGCAGGTATTCGGCAACTGTGCTTCTGTGTAGTCCACCTAGCTCTGCTGCAACATCAGAAATTGAACTATGAGAGAATTCTTTTTCACGAAGCTTATCAATTATGCGTTCTTCAATATCTTTATTATTTTCTTTTAAAGAACCAATAATCTCAGGAGGCAGGTTCTTTGAGCGTATAATATTGTTGTTTTCTACTTTGGCAAGAATTGCAGATCGTTTAATTACATTTTCTAATTGCCGTATGTTTCCCGGCCAATCGTAAGCTAGTAATGCCTCCATCGCAGAATTGGAAACATTTAAATTCGAAGCATCTTCTCTTTCAAGAAAATAATCTATTAAAACAGGTATATCGGATTTTCTGGCTCTCAAAGGTGGGAGGGAAATTTTTATCACATTCAGCCGATAGTACAAATCTTCACGGAATTTCTTTTCTTTTACCAATTCCTCTATGTTTTTATTTGAAGCAGCAATTATTCGTACATCAACTTTAATTGGTTCTGATCCTCCCACACGATTGAATTCTCCCGATTGTAAAACTCTTAACAATTTTGTCTGGAACATTTCATTGGTTTCAGTTATCTCATCTAAAAAGATTGTTCCTTTATCGGCAGTTTCAAAATATCCTTTACGTTGTTTATTTGCGCCTGTAAAAGCACCTGCTTCATGACCAAACAGTTCACTTTCAAGTAATGTTTCAGGTATAGCCCCACAATTTATCGTAACAAAATTATTTTCTTTTTTCTCACTCAGATCGTGAATTGCTTTTGCAATTAGCTCTTTTCCGGTTCCACTCTCCCCGATTAATAAAACTGTTGCATCCGTTGGAGCAATTTTTTTTGTGAACTTTGTCACCTCATCCATTTTACTGTTTTTATTGAAAATAATCCCGTTGAATTCAATCTTATCAATATTATTGTTTTTCTTTTTATACTCGGAAAGATCATCAAACCGGTTTGCGAGATCAGTTAGTTCGGAATGGTAATCCTGGATTAAACCGGAAGCTAAATTTTCGTTGGAATCGTTTTTGTAATTTGTCAGGGATTCTTCAAGTCTCAATATCTTTTGCTTGCTTTTATCCAGCATCGATTCAATGCTGTGTTTTTCTCTCTCAATTGATTTGGAAAGTAACTGAAGATTATTTACCTGGTAAATACCGGAACCAATTAAAGCAAGAACACCTACAATTAATGGCTGTGCAGATAGGATTATATTCATCCTGAAGAACAGAAATGAAGCAGCCAGATAAATTAAAAGCAGAGATAAACTTATTATTACAGATCGTGAATATTTAATCTTTTTGTTAATTGTAAGGAAAAAGATTGCACCGGCTAAAAGTGCGGATAGAAAAACGATAATTGAATTCGGTAATGTATGAAGAAATCTCTGCCTGATTATAGTATCTAAAACATTTGCATGTATACCTATAAGCGGGAACTTATTATCATATGGGGTGGATGCAAACTGGCTTGTTCTTTTTGCTGTTAAACCAATAAGAACAATTTTATCTTTGAACCGTTCAAGTTCCGGAGGTATTTTTCTTGATCTTAAATAGAGCTTATACATGTTCAGAAAATCTGAAATAGAGATCATGTTCAGGCTGTTTATACCGCCACAATAATTTATCATCATTTGAGTGCTGTCGGCAGGGATAGTTATTGAGCTGTCACCATCATTTATTACAACTCTGTCTGGACTAACAGAAATTGAGTCTTTAGGAAGATTAAGATAAATTCGTAGAAGCTCTAATGATAATGCGGGAATTATTTCTCCGCTTTTTAAAAAACTGTAACTTGAATCCATATTGTTCAGAACCAGCGGTACTTTCCTGATAGCAATACTTTCTTCAAAATTAAGATGACCGAATCCGGCAGCATTTCTTAAAAGCCAGGGAAACGGAACTTCAAAATCAGCGCCTACATACAGTCCTGAACTATCACTTTTATTTTGTGTTATTAAACCGGGTTCCGGATTTGCTGACTGCATTGTATCATTAATCGATGGATTATTTATCTTATTAAAGACTCCTCCAACACAAACTCTTCCTGAATTTCTTATTGATGTAACAAGCCACGAAGCCTGCGTAGGGTAATCGGGACTGTTTTTGTCAAATACCATATCAATTCCAATTGCTTTTACTTTTAGATCTGAAAGTGCATCGATAAGTTTTGCGTAGTAAATCCATTTTAAAGGTACTCTTCCCAGAGAATCCATTATTGCATTATCGATATAAAGTGTAATAATAGAGGAATCGACTTTAGTTTCACCTCGTACTTCAAACTGAATATCCGTAAAACTTTTATCGATATTTGCTAGTGGTTTGTTTAATAAAATATGAAATAAAGCAACTGCTATAAATACAAGTAAATATGGATTTACTTTTTGTAACATTTAGTTCTGTAGTTATTTGTTTTTACAAAGTAATTTAAAATCGGAGCTGTTTGATCGACTGAAATTCTCCTTGTCTGACGCTTTTTTAAATATAAGAAAAGAAATTATGATTTCTGCGAAATTAACAAAACTGATTTAAAGATGTTGATAATATCAGAATATTGCCAATGGTCAAACAAATTGCGCTTCGTGGGAAATCATTCATTTTCTAAAGCATAATTATAATCGTTTGTATATTTAGTTAGGAGATTATCATAATTAAGAAACATAGAAAAGATAACAATGAAAAAGCTAAAAAACTTTTCGCGTTGTACTTTCTTCTTATGCTTGCTAATATTCATTCCTTTTAATCAATTACCCGGACAAGAGAAAGTAAATCTTTCAGCAGGATTAGGATTGCCCGAACTTTTGAATCTGGGTATAAGATATCAACTCGAACAAACACAATTAGGATTAAGTGTTGGATCTTTCCCTTCTGAAGATAAATTATTCTGTATTTCAGGTGCTGTGTATTATCATTTCGCGGGAACTTCTGAATTATCAAACAGGCGTCTTTGGTATGGAAGATTTGGGTTAACTTATCTTCACGATGAGACTGATGCAGTGATCGATAAGTATTTGTATCTCGATTTACGTGTTGGCAGGGATATAAATTTTTCCGTAAAAGTCGGGATGGAAATTGATGCGGGCATTATCTTTCAATTATCAAAGGAAGAAACAAGAAAGAAACCATCAGGATGGTTTAATCTTGATCTGGATTTTCCATTATTACCTGCTTTGGGTGTATGTGTGTTCTATAGAATATAAAAAATAAATTTTTGTTAAATTTTTATAAAGCAAAATCATGATCAAATTTTTCAAAACACAATCAGAATTTCATAAATGGCTTGAGAAAAACCATGATAAATCAGAAGAAATATTTGTTGGATTTTATAAAGTTTCCTCTAAAAAAAAGAGCATAACTTACTCCCAGGCACTTGATGAAGCAATCTGTTTCGGCTGGATTGATGGGGTAAGAAAAAACATTGATGAGATTAGTTATCAAATAAGATTTACTCCACGCAAACCGGTAAGTAAATGGAGTAACGTAAATATCAGACATGCAGAAAGACTGCTGAAAGCAGGGTTGATGCAGCCAGTGGGAATTAAAGCTTTTAAGCAGCACAAAAAAGTAAATAAAATAAAATATTCTTACGAAGAAAGAATAGAAAAGCTTTCTTCAGTTTATGAAAAGAAGTTTAAAGCGAATAAAAAAGCGTGGGATTTTTTTCAGAAACAGGCACCATATTATAAGCGTACATCAAGCTTCTGGGTAATGAGCGCTAAGAAAGAAGAAACACGGGGAAAACGTCTAGATACTTTAATTAAAGATTCGGCAAGTTTAAAAAGAATTGATTTATTGAATCCAAAAGCTTCAACAAAGAAGAAATAGCAATTAAAATTCAAAATATTCAGGGAAAAAGGTTGAAGAATTATTTAACAAAACTTTATGTGATAAATTTTACGCTTTTAATCACTCACGAAATTGATTCCGCTTTCTGGCACGAGTGGAATCTTTTTGGCATTCCTGGTGGAATTCAGGTCTTCCTTATTCTCAATCTGATTTTAATTGCTGTATTCTTATTTGGATTAGAAAAAGTAATAAAATGGGAACGTGGGGCAAAAACCTTTTCGTACCTTTTGTCTGCAAGTGGAATATTTGCTTTTTCAATTCATATGCTGTTCATTATTCTTGGCAATCCTGAATTTCGTTTGCCGGTTTCCATAATTATACTGCTATTAATTCTGATAGTATCAGTAATTCAAATATTGGCAGTCTACCGAAGTAATTATCCATAGTATTGGCTATTTACAAATCGGTACTATTTGAGTGTTAATATTCAATAACTTATTTGCCTTCCAAATATATTTTCTACCGTAAATCAACAAAGTTCCACTGCTTACCGATTCTAAGCTTATTTTACCTGTAGTTCGATGTTCAAATTAAATCAATATTTAATAAACAAGAGGAGTTACATATGAAAAGCATTCTTTTTCTAAAATCATTTCTTATTACCATGCTTTTTCTTACGGTGTTTTTTCTAATAGCCGGTTGTGGTAATAAAGAAGATGAATCGAAGATGCAGATTACAACTTCATCTGAAGAGGCGAGAGCAGAATTTTTAAAGGGGCGTGAACTTTTTGAAAAACTAAGAGGGCAGGAATCGCGTATTCATTTTGAGAATGCGATTGCTAAAGATAACAATTTTGCGATGGCGTATTACTACCATTCATTGTCAAGTCCATCGGCAAAGGAATTTTTTGCGGATCTGAAAAAAATGACTTCTTTAGTAGATAATGTTACAGAGGGTGAGAAACTTTTTATACTGGCACTTAAATCCGGGAATGAAGGCAACCAGAAAAAACAGGAAGAGCAATTAAAGAAATTAGTGGGGCTTTATCCAAATGATGAAAGAGCACAGAACCAGATAGGACAATTTTATTTTGGGTTGCAAAAATACCAGTTAGCTGTGGATTATCTTCAAAAGACAACAGAAATTAATCCGGATTTTTCATTAGCATATAATATGCTTGGCTACTCTTACAGGAATCTTGGTGATTATGTAAATGCTGAAAAAGCATTTTTAAAATACATCGATATAATCCCAGATGATCCAAATCCTTACGATT